>JASHWL010000009.1 GCA_030044105.1 Thermoplasmata archaeon | reverse complement strand
CGACCACCCAGGGGTTGGTCCAGCCCATCGGGTTCCCGCCGTAGGGGAGGAGCCCGTAGGTGACGCCCACGAGCAGGAGCGTGAGGCCCAGGGCGAACGTTCCGTTCCCGAGGAAGTCGACGTGCTGGTCCGGCCGCCGGACGGAGATCTCGCGGAGGCGGGCGTACGCCCAGATCGTGCCGATGACGCCGACGGGCACGCTCACGAGGAAGATCAGGCGCCAGGTGGGGAGCACGATCGGTCCCAGATGGAGGTCGGGGATCCCGGCCAGGATGCCGCCCGCGACGAGCCCGACCATCGAACCGCCGATGAACGCGACCTGGTTGACGCCCATCGCCTTCCCCCGTTCCTCGGGCGGGAACGCGTCCGTCAGCAGCGCGGCGGAGTTCGCGAACAGGAAGGCAGCCCCGACGGCCTGGATGAGCCGGAACCCGACGAGCGCCCATGCGCCCGTCGCCCCGGTCCACGGCTCCAGGAACAGCAGGACCGAACCGGTCGAGAACACCGCGAAGCCGAGATTGTACATCCGGGCGCGACCCCACATGTCGGAGAGGCGTCCGAACGTCACGAGCAGCGTCGCCGTGACCACGCCGTAACCGAGGAGCATCCAGATCAGGATGGGGAAGCTCCCGGGCAGGAACGGGTCGACCCCGAGGCCCTTGAAGATGACCGGCAGCGAGATCAGGACGATCGTGCCGTCGAGCGAGGCGAGCAGTCCGCCGAGGGTGGTGTTCGAGAGGACGGTCCACTTGTAGTCCATGTCACCCAGCTCCGACCGGCTGGCGGAGCGCGCGCGTCAGCGCGGTCAGCCCGTGCGACAGGGCCTCGCGTTCCTCGTGGGTCATCGCGGCGTGGATGTAGCGCAGGGTGGCGCGCTTCGCCGCGTTGGTCCGTCGACGCACGCGCCGCCCTTCGGCGGTGAGGCGGACCCGGATCGCCCGGCGATCGACGCGGTCCGCCTGGCGGACCAGGAAGCCGCGAGACTCCAGCCGGTCGAGCGCGTCGGTGGTCCCGGCGGCCGAGAGCCCCAGCGCGCGCGCCACGTCCGAGGCGCGGGGCGTCCCGCGACCGCAGACCTCGAGCGCGAGGTACTCGGGGAGCGTGAGCTCGAAGCGCTCGAGCTCGCGCGTCCACCGCGAACGCAGCAGCTTGTGGGCCTCCCGCAGGTCGGTCCACGGGGCGTCCGCCGACGACGGCGGGCCCGAGGCCGCGGTGGCGGAACGTCGCATCGCCATGAGAGAACGGGAGTAATTAGTTCGGACCCGCATATTACGGTTCCTAACTAATCCGACCCCTCGTCCGCGCGACGCTACGCGCTCCCGGACGCTCTGGAGGCGGGCTCCCGCAACGAAATCGGACCGGGAATGAGCCGGATCCCTCGACGCGGGCTCGAGTCCTCCCGGTGTCCCGGCGCGCACCCGCGGGGGCCTCTGAGGGACGCCCTTTGGCCGGCGGACGGACCGGTCCCTCCGCGTCTCCCGGCCGGGCTCCGGCGGCCTGGACCGGGACTGCAATCACCCGGAGGGAGCTCGCGGACGTGGAACCGACGCAGGTCCATCAGGCGTGACCGGGGAGTCGAGCGAGGAGCGCGCCCGGCGGCGGCCCGGGCGGCGCCGTCACGCTAGTTGAAAAGGCGCGACTCACTGGGTCCGGGGATGGGTCGTCCGACGCGTGCGACGCTCTCGGACGCCCAACGGGCCCTCCTCGAGAAGTGGAGCCGCGGCGGGTCGACCCCGTACCGCGTGGTCGTCCGTTCCCGGATCATCCTGCTCTCGGCGGAGGGACTCTCCAACCGTCGGATCGCCCGCCGACTGCGGATCAACCCGATCACGGTGGCCCGCTGGAAGTCGCGCTTCCGCGTGCTGGGGGTGGATGGGTTGCTCCTCGAGGCCCCGCGGCTCGGTTCGCCGCCGCGGATCCCGCGGGACCTGGTCCGGCGGATCGTGGACGCGACCGTCTACGGTCGCCCGACCTCGGGGTCGCGGTGGTCGACGCGCTCGCTCGCCCGCGCCGTCGGCGTCAGCCACTCAACGGTCCGCCGGGTCTGGAAGGCCTACGACGTGCATCCGCCGCGCTCCCAACGGATGTCGGTGCCCGAAGATCCCCGGTTCGTCCCCCGCTTCCTGGACGTGATCGGCCTGTATGTCAATCCGCCCCACCGAGCCATCGCGCTCTCGGTCCGCCGCGCGACGCCGGGGAGCCCGGTCCGGTCGGGCGCGGTCGCGGCACCTCCCGAGGCGAGCGTCCGGGCGCCGGGCCGCGCCTGGACGGTGCCCCTGATGAACACGCTCACGATGCTCGAGGGACGGACTCCCCCCAGCTCCCCGCCGCGCTACCACGCTCAGGAGCTGCTCACGTTCCTCGATCTGGTGGGGCGGAGCCGTCGCGGGCGGGAGCGCGTGGTGCTGCTCACCCAGCCGGCCGATGATCGCGCAGTGGCCCGACTGGATCGCTGGGTCCAACGGCACCCGGAGTTCTCGGTCCATCCCTCCGCGGGAAGCGATCCGTTGCCTCGGATGCTCACCGAGTGGCTCGGTACGACGCCCTCGCTCCGGACCGCCACCCCGCTCCCCGAGAGCCTGCCCGGGTTGCGGAGCGCCGTGGAGCGGTGGATGCGTGAGGCGTCCGGCGAGCGCCGACCCTTTGCCTGGACACGCGAGTGAGCCGGGCGCCGCGGGATTCTGCGGTACTCTAATCGGTTACACCCCGTTTTTCGTGCGGTTGAAGAGCCCGCTCAGAGTACTGCTGCCGTTCGGAACGGTCCGCGCCGGGAAGCACGGGCTGCCGAGCCACGCGACACTGGGGAAACGCAGCGATGTTCGGTAACACGGCTCTGAATGGTGGGAAGGCGATCACGGCGAGCGTCACGCTTTCGAAGCGGGAGGTTCCCGCATGAGCGCGCGCGCGAGCGCGTTCACGAGAACGCTGGCGATCCTCGCCGCGCTGGTCATGGTGGCCACGGCGCTCTCCGCGATCTCACAAGGAGTAGCGTCGTCGACGGTGTCGGCGCCCGCCGTCACCATCACCTCGAGCCCCTCCAGTGCCGTGTCGTCCGGGGCGCCGACCACCTCGGCTCCGTCCAGCCCCGTCGTGGGCTCGGACGGCCAGGTCCTCACCATCAACAAAGCCCTCGC
>JASHWL010000008.1 GCA_030044105.1 Thermoplasmata archaeon | reverse complement strand
GCTGATCCTCTTCGGCGTGGCCATGACCGGACGACCATTGTGGCGTCGGTACCGGATACTCTCGTTCGGATGCGGCGCGGTCTCGGGAGGTACGATCATCGCCTCGAACATCAGCGAGAACTGGGGACCGGTCGGATTCGGCGGGCTGGAGCGGATCATCCTCACGCCCGCGCTCGTCTGGCTGGTGGTGGTCGGCGCCGTCCTGGCCCGGTACGCTCCCGCGTTGGAGTCCGACGGCGAGCGGAGCGCTCCGCGCGCGGCCGGGCCCGACTCGGCGCGAGGCACCTAGAGCCGAACGCCAGAGCTCGCCCGCGTTCCTCCGAGTCCCCTGGTCCAGGTAACTTGCGCGAGCGTCTGGACTTCTCTTTGGTCTCAGGCTAACCTGTTTCGAGAGACCCAAGCGGTCGATTAAGTATCGACCGCCCACTGGCCACCCTGTGTCGGACCAGCCGGAACGGCGGGCGCTTCCATCGGTCCGATTCGGGTCCATTGCGCTCGTCATCTCGGACCTGAAGCGATCCACGGACTGGTACACCCGGGGCTTGGGGCTCGATGTGATCGAGCAGGGAACCGGCGACGACGAACACTGGGTGGTCGTGGGCCGCAAGGGGCGGACCGGGGGAATCCATCTCTGCGACATCCCCACCTTCGATCCGAAATATCCGGTGGAACCCGGAAACAGCGGCATCGATCTCAAGGTTTCGGGAGAGTTCGCGGCCGCCTGCGCCGCGCTCGAGGCGAACGGAGTCCGGTTCACCCTTCCGGTGACGAGGCGCCCCTGGGGGTGGGAGGCCCAGATCGTCGACCCGGACGGGAACGAGCTCCGGCTGACCCCCGAAGGACAGGTATAGGTCGCGCACAACGACCTCTCCAGCCCGAGTCGGTTGGCCGGACCATCCGGCCCCAGTCAGTCGACGACCTCGTACGCCGATCCATGGGCCTGGCCGGGGGTTCCCGTGGCCCGTTGATGGCTCTCGTGAAACGCCGGACTGTTGAGCCACGACTCAAAGTCCGCTCGGGACTTCCAGCGGGTAGTGACCACGACTTCCTTGCCTGTCTCTTCGCGCCAGAGCTCGAACGCGAGGAAACCGGGCTGACTATCCACCTTCCGTGCTCGGCCTCGGAAAGCCTGGATCACTCTGTCGGCGTCCTCGGGAGTCTCGACCGAGATGCGGTTCACGAGCAGCCACACCATGCGGCGCAGAAGCCGCGCGGATTGTTATGTCCGAGCACTCGCGAAGGATCGTGACGGGGGCAACGGGGCTTGCGTTCGGAGCGACGCGAACCGCTGAGGATTCGGCCTAACACGGACATTTAACCAGTGACGCAAGTCGGAGCCGCGCAGGCGAGGCGAATGGCGAGAAAGGTCACCGCGAATCTCTACATGACCATCGACGGCCGAGGCGAGTTCCCCAAGTACCCGGGGTGGGACAAGCCCTCCGGCGATCGGGACGATCCGGACGAATTCTTTCGGCGGATGTGGACGGACCGCTTCGACGACGTGAGCACGGTCGTGATGGGCCGGCGCTCGTTCCTCGGGCATCACCGGACCTTCGCGCTCACGGCACGAAAACCGAACGACCCCAAGTTCATGACCGACTACTGTCGGTTCCTCGACCGAGTGGAGAAGATCTGCTTGTCGCACCGCGTCAAGAAGACCGACTGGAACAACTCGCGCATCCTGAAGGGGGACCTCGCGAAGATCGTCGGGAAGCTCAAGCGCGAGAAGGGCGGGAACATCATCATCGAAGGGGGACCCCGCCTGATCTCCGAGGTGCTCCGTCGCAACCTGGCCGACGACTATTGGTTCCTCGTGATGCCGGTGGTCTACGGTCGCGGGCCCCGGTACTGGTTCCCGACCGAATCCCAAACCACGCTGAAGCTCCTGTCCGCGACGCACATGCCGTACGGAGAGCTCGTGCTTCACTACGAGGCGTACCGATAGTAGAGCTCCGACTTTCCGCCTGCAGTTCATCCCGCGGGGCCGGACCGACCGCTGGCGTTGCGCATGAGTCTACGAGGAGGACTGAGCGGGCGGGTCGGGGTTGGACTGCAGCCGTCGGGCTCGTCGGGGAAGATAGACGTACACGAGATACGCCAGGATCGCGACGTAGAGAATCACGCCGCCCACGATGGCAATCACGACGTTTTCCCAAACGCGGGGGGTGCCGACGTCCTGGACGTATCCTAGTAACCCCGAGACGACCACCGTGAACGCGAGACCGCCCGCGATCTGAAGGCCCGTGGGGCGGCGCCGGTAGAAGGCGACCGAGACCAGACCGGGCAGGATCATCAATCCCGAACACCGCGCACGGATACTAAACGGGGAGTCCAATCGCGACGGTAGAGCGCGATTTCAGGGCGGCCAATGCTTCCCTCGCGCTGGTTGGGGGAAGGGACTAGAAGTTCGCCAATCGTGCGGCCGTGACGAAACAGTATTGAGCTGCAGGTACGGTGGAACAACTGCGTCCGTGAAAACACTCACTATCACCGAGGAAGCCTACCGGAGGCTTCGAGGTCGAAGGGTCGCTGGTGAGAGCTTCTCAGATGTCATCCTGCGTCTGACCGCCCCTCCGCCCCTTACCAGCTTCGCGGCAACTCTCTCGGCGACCGGTGCGATGAAGCTTCGCAAGGCGATTGAGCGTGATCGTCGTACTCGGGCCCGGCTAGACCGATGACGCCGTCCTGGACGAAGGATTCCTAGGGACTCTGCGGAAGGGATCCCGAGGCTCGGAATTTCCCCGGGGAAGCCATCAGTGCGCGCAACAGTCGTTACGGCTCCGACCGGCAGGCGGGGATTATGCGTAAACTCCCGTGGGCCGGAGGAAACGCACGACGTATCCGTCCGGGTCGTTGATCATGAACGCCGTGCCGTAGAGCCGCTTCGAGAGCGGCGAGTCGATCGGCGCTTTCGCCTTCTTCGCGAGCTTGTAGATGTCCTCAACCCCGTCGAGCTCCACGGTGATCATGACGCCCGCTCCCAGCGGCGTGCTGACCCAGTCGGCGTAGTCCTTCTGCATGGACCGAGGGTCTTCGGGGATCCGTCCAAGGGCGATCACCGCGTCTCCGATGCCGACGCCCGCGTAGTTGAGGCGGCCGTCGTCGCCCGGGTTCTCCCATCGCGTGTCGAATCCGAGCGACTTGTAGAACTTCACGGAGCGTTCCACGTCGTGGACGTTCAGCATGACGCTCATTTCTGCCTTCATCGGGTCGACCCGCGCGAGCTACCGTCCCATCGGGTTAATAGGAGGAGCGTCCCGGAACCCGCTCACGTCCGCGGGAGGCGCCGGCTCGGGGCCCTCTAAGTAGTCCGGCCGGATCGTCCGGTGGCGGCCCGCGGATGAAGTTCCGGACCTACCTGATCTCCGTCGCAGTCGTCGCGATCCTGCTGTTCGCCTTCATCGCGATCGTCCTCGTCAGCGCGATTGGGTGGCCCGCGGCCAGCGGACTGCTCATCCTCGTCGCCCTCGCCCTCCTCGCCGGCTTCGGATTGACCTATGTCTGGGTCCGGAGGGCCGTCGACGAATTCGGCGGAACCCCGATGCCGGGGATCCTGGGGGTGATGGGCGCGGACATCGAACCCGACGAGCCGTCCTCGACTCGGCGACTCGACCTCGACCTGGACGATCCCAGTCCCCCCGAGCTTCCTCCTCGCCTCAATCCGGACGACGATCGGGTTGCGCTGTCGCCGCCGGCCCGGAGTCCGATCTGCGCCCGCTGCGGCGCGCGGACCAGCGAGCCGGGGTCGATGTTCTGCCGCGTCTGTGGCGCGGAGCTCCCGGTCGCGCCGGGAGCCGCGCCCGGGAGCGGAACTCTCGTCTTTCGGACCTGCCCGAAGTGCGGCGCTGCGACCTTCGGGTCCGACTCGAGGTACTGCGTCCAGTGCGGCGTCTCGATCGAGAGCGTGCCACCCGCCGAACCGACGCTATCTCAAGTACCGGTCGGTGGGGCCCACCGCGGATGCCCTCGGTGTGGGGCGATCTCGGACGGAGCGGGCGCGCGCTTCTGTCGCAAGTGTGGTCAGGCGCTCGGCTGATGACCACGTATCCGCGGGGCCGCTCGATCGAGACCCCGCGGCGGGCGCGTGGGCGGCACTCGCCGTAGGACCATCACCGACCCGTGATCCGTCGAGGCAGGTTCGGCTCGGCTCGGCGGGAGCCGTCGCCATGGGACCGCGCGTATGCCTCCGGGGAGGAATCGGTCGCGACGCGCCGTTCGGACGGGCGACTTCCGTCGACGCGTCGACCTCCATCTTGGACCCATCTCCGGGCCGCTCGGAGCATCGACCGCCTCGCTCCCCGCCCGCCCAGCTCAAAGCGGAAAGCTCTCATCCCCGGCCGCTCCCCTCGCGTTCCGGATGACGGACTACGAAGAGTGTCCCTTCTGCAATCGCATCTTCGAGGCGGTGTCCTTCAAGGGACTGGTCCGTGAACGCCCGGTCGAAGCGCACATCCGCCACGACCACCACATGGTGAAAGTCCGGAAGGGCTCGAACTATCGCTGGGTTCCCGAAGCCGAGGTGCGGGCGCGCCTCGGTTCCTCGGGGAAGAAGTCCTGAGCCCGCTTCCCCACGCGCCGCCCTCGGTTCGACGACCGGTCTCCCGCGGACACCCCCCGCTCACGGGGGGTCCTCGTCGCCTCGGTTCGGCCAGGGCCATCCTCTCGGCCACGAGAACGTGAGCGACCGCTCCCGTTCCTGTTCGTTCTCGTTCCAGATGGCACGCGCCTCGAACGGCGACTCTCGCGTGATGAACCCGACGATGTGGGTCGGTCCTCCGGCGTCGGCCACCGGAAGCGCGCTCGCGTCCAGGGGGGTGAGACGGTCGATGGCGACCCGCACCGGTTCGTCCGGGAACGTGGCGACCGAGAGGGGAAGGAGCCGCCCGCTCACGGGGGCCGAGGGATCGCCTCCTCGGGCGAGGAACGCCTCGAGGTCGCGTCGCGAGACGAACCCGAGCGTCTGCCCGCCCGGCGCGACCGCCACGAGCCCCACCTCATCGCCCTCGGGTTCGACCGACACGCGGAGGGCCTCCTCGACGCTCACGTCCCCCGGGATCAGCGTCAGCGACGTGTGCATCACCGACCGCACGGGGATCCGCTCGAGCGGGTCGATCGAGTACTCCCGCGCGACGTGCACGCCGCGTCGAGCGACCTTCTCGGTGAGGATCGACCGACGCATCAGGAGGACCGTGACCGCGTCGGCCGTGAGAGCCGCGACCAGGAGCGGGAACAGCGCCTCGAAGTCGTGCGTCAGCTCGAGCGCGAACACCACGCCCGTGAAGGGCGACCGCATCGTCCCGCCGATCATCGCTCCCATCCCGACCAGCACGAAGAGCGGCACCGAGCCCCCGGGCAGCACGAGCGCGAGCAGGGCCCCCATCGAGCCTCCCATGATGAGGAGCGGCGCCAGGACGCCCCCGGAGGTCCCCGACCCGAGCGAGATCGCCCAGATCACGGCCTTGACGATGAGCAGGCCCAGCACGACCGCGAGGCCCAGCTGCGCGAGCAGCAGCGCATCGATCGAGTTGTACCCGACGCCCAGCGCGCGGGGTGCGATCAGACCTCCGATCCCGATCGCGATGCCGCCCAGGGCGGGCCACCACATCCAGTGGATCGGCAGGCGGCGGAACGAGTCCTCGGTCGCGTAGACCGACCAGGTGAGCACCAAGGACAGGAGTCCCGCCACCGCGCCCAGGAGGAGGGCCGAGCCCAGCGTCGTGGCCGTCGGCGCGACCGTCGCCGCGATCGGGAACAGCGGATTCGAGCCGATCAGCTGCCAGCGCACGACGGTCGCGACGGAGACCGCCGCGCCGACGGGGATCAGGCTCCGGGGCTTCCACTCGAAGAGCAGCAGCTCGACCGAGAGGAGCACGGCCGCGAGCGGGCTGTTGAACGTGGCCGCCATGCCCGCGGCGGCTCCCGCGACCAGCAGCGTCTTGCGCTCGCTGCCCGAGATCCGGAGGAACTGGCCCAGGACCGAGCCGAACGCGCCGCCGGTCATGATGATCGGACCCTCGGCGCCGAACGGTCCCCCGCTCCCGATCGAGATCGCCGTCGCGACCGGTTTCAGCACCGTGACCTTCGGTTCGATCTTGCTGCGGTTCATCAGGATCGACTCGATGGCCTCGGGGATCCCGTGTCCGCGGACGCGTTCGGAGCCGAAGCGCGCGATCACCCCGACGATCAGCCCGCCGAGGACCGGCACGCCGATCGCGAGCAGCCCCAGCGAGTTGCCGGCCGGAGAGGCGAACGAGAAGGAGATCCGACCGTAGTAGAACAGGTTCGTGAAGAAGCCGATCAGGTCGAGCAGCGCGACCGCGATGAACGCCGCGATGACCCCGATGACCAGGGCCGCCCCGACGACGTAGAGCATGCGCCGATTCGCGGTCGTGAAGTCCCCGAGCTCCGCGGCGCCCAGCGGTCGGCCGGACGGCGGAGCGACGCTCGCGACCATGGGAAGTCAGTCGATCCTAGGACGCGGGCTTACCGGGGCGATCGGGTCGGAACTGCCCGACTCCGGACCGTGGCCGGACATTCCGAGGACGATCACCGAGACGCGTGCGTTCGCGACCACATACCGGCTCACGCTCCCGCGCAGCGCCCGCGCGAGGCCTCCTTTCTGGCGGGGACCCATCACGATCAGGTCGGCGTGGAGGTACTCCGCGAACTCGCAGATCCGCTGACCCACGTCCCCGTGGAGGATCCGGATCTCGACAGCGCGACCCGCGGGGCCCAGCTCGGTGACCGCCGTCGCGCGCAGCGTTTGCAGGATCCCCCGCTCTTCCGCGTCGGCAGGCGCCCCGTCCGCCTCGTTGCTCGCGTAGGCGGTCGGTCGCATCACCACGTGGCAGATGGTGAGGCGCGCCCCGGTCCACCGAACGACGTCCCAGGGCGAGGTCCCACGAAATCCGTCCCGGTCCTTCCGATCCAGCGCGAGGAGCACCGAGCGGAACGGGCGGTGGGAGGGACCGGTCGGTTCGACGGCCGTAACGCTCAGCCCCTCCTTCGGAGGGGACGGGTCGGGATCGGGGGCCGCCACGACGTCCGGACCTCGCTCCCCTCGCTCGGCAGCATTCGGGCGCAGGTCGGGAGGATCAGCCGCTCTTCGCAACGCGCCGCCGCGCTTCGTGCGCGGAGATCCAGCGATAGTTCGAGCCTTTCCGGACCTTGACCATCGCGTGGTCCGTCCGGATGTGCGCCTCGAGGGGATTGCCGTGGACCAGCCCGTGGTACGACTCGGTCTCGAAGATCCGATCGCAGAACGGGCACTCGACGTAGTCGGTCATGCCGGCATGTAAGATATGATAGGATATGAAGATGCGGATTCCCGCCGGTGGAAGATTCTTCTGGACCGGGACCACCCCCCCCTGCGGCGAGGGGATCGTCCTCGAGAGTGGGACTCCCCGAAAGGCGAAGGGTACGACCGTCGTCCCCCGTCTCGCCGTACGCCGTTAAGACCGCTCCCGCGGTGCGGGAGCCGCCCGGCCGCGGTACCTCCCGCGCCGCCGGGCGGAGGAACATGAAGCGCTGCGCGTGGGCGTCGCTCGACGACCCGGAAATGTGCGCGTATCACGATAGGGAGTGGGGCGTGCCGGTGCATGAGGATCGGAAGCACTTCGAGTTCCTCGTGCTGGAAGGCGCGCAGGCCGGGTTGAGCTGGTCGACGATCCTCCACAAGCGCGCGGGCTACGAGCGGGCGTTCGCGCGGTTCGACCCGTCCAAGGTCGCGCGCTTCTCTTCCGCCCGGGTGCGGGCCCTCTCGTCCGATCCGGGCATCGTCCGGAACCGACGGAAGATCGAGTCCGCCGTCACCAACGCTCGCGCGTTCCGCGCGATCCAGAGGGAGTTCGGCAGCTTCGACGCGTACTGCTGGAAGTTCGTGGGCGGCCGACCGCAGCGCCATCGTTGGACCCGGACGTCGGGCATCCCGGCCACGTCACCGGAGTCCGACGCGTGGAGCGAGGACCTGAAGGAGCGCGGCTTCCGCTTCGTCGGCTCGACGATCATCTACGCGCACATGCAGGCGGTCGGCATGGTCAACGACCACCTGGTCGACTGCTTCCGCTATCCCCAGATCCGGGCGCTCGCGCCGTAGCCCTCGCGCCGAGAGATCCGATCCGCGAGACGTGGACGGTCGACGGGGACCAGGCTCGTGGTCGGACCGGACCGGGCGGAGGCCGAGAAGCGGGCCATCCTCGAGTCTTGGGACCGCCTGGCCGAGCAATGGGACGAACGGACCCGCATCATCAACGCGTGGTTCGAGCCCGCCACGCGCCGGCTGATGGCACAGCTCGCCCTCCGGTCGGGGAACCGGGTCCTCGAAGTCGCCGCGGGCGCCGGGGCCTGGACCTCCGCGCTCTCGCGGGAGGTCGGGCCCACGGGTCGAGTGATCGCCACGGACGGCGCGCCCGGGATGGTCCGATTGGCCCGGCGGAATGCCGACCGGCTGGGCCTGAGGAACGTCGACACAGAGGTCATGGACGGCGAACAGCCGGATCCGGCGCTGGCCCCCCTCGACGCGATCGCCTGCCGGCAGGCGTTGATGTTCTTTCACCGACCCGTCGAGGCGCTCCGGTCGTGGCGCGGGTTGCTACGGCCCGGCGGCCGCGTGGCGGTGAGCGTCTTCGGGCCCCCGGAGCGGAACGGATTCCTGGTGCGCCCCTCCGAGATCCTGACGCGGTGGGCCCATCCCGAGGGGCCCGAGCGTGAGGCCCCCGGGGGCCCGGGGCCCTTCTCGCTGTCGCGGCCGGGACGGCTCGAGGGCGTGATCGCGGAGGCCGGTCTTGCCCAGGTTCGCGTCGAACGGATCCCCTGCCCGCTGCGGTTCGAGGATCCCACGGACCTGCTCCGGTTCTACCGGATGCTCCTGGGTGGCATCGTCGACGAGCTCCCTGAGGATCGGCAGGCCCTCGCGTGGTCCGAAGTGGCCGCGGCGATCTCCGGGTTCGCCGGCCCCTCGACCCCGGGAGCTCCCTGCGAGCTCCTCGTCGGCGCGGCCTGCCGTCCGGAGGACTCGCCGGTCAGTAATCGCCCGCGAGGCGCGTCGTCGCCGTGAAGTTCAGCATCGGGCCGCTCAACAGGTTCGCGTTGCTCACCACCGCGAGCGTGCCGGTGTCGGTGCGGATGACAACCTCGATCAATCCGAGGGCCACGATCGTGCCCTTGATGCCGCTGAACTGGACCGTGTCCCCGACGCGCAGGAACCGGGTCCGAAGGAGCACGAACCCGGCGATGATGTTCGAGAGCGTCGTCTGGAGCGCGAGCGAGATCGTGATCGTGGCGATGGCCGAGACCGTGAGCGTCGAGAGGAGGCTGAGGGGTCCGAACGCGATCGTGGCGCCCCAGAGCGCCACGCCGATCCCGACGGATCCGACGACGATCCGGATCATCCGAACGGTCAGGGGCTTCGCCTTGCGGTTCCGCGCCCAGTCCCCGAGTCGGACGCTCAGCCACAGGCCGAGGACGACGGGGAGAAGCACCAGCAGCACGAAGTCGAGGATGAAGACCCCGGTCGAGAGCGTGGTCATGCCAGATCGACCCCGGGCCATGTCGGTCGGCTCATAAATCTCCGCACCGCCGTGGCTCGCTACGCCTTCAGGAAGTCGGACGCGCCCTGGAGGAGGAATCGCACATCCGCCGCGAGCGAGACGAAGCGGAATCCCAGGTCCAGCGCCGTCCGCTTCTCCTCCGGGCTCACGACCAGCGTGCCCGGGACCTTGCCGTGCCGCTCGCAGGCCGACACCACGCTCCGCATCGCGTCGCGAACCTTCGGATCGCTTCGAGCGTCCACCAGACCGAGGCTCAAGGTGAGGTCCTGCGGGCCCACAAAGAGAAGGTCCACGCCCTCGACGCCGGCGATCGACTCCAGGTTCTCGAGCGCCTGCCGGGTCTCGATCTGGACGCCCACCAGCGTGTCCTCGTTGGCCCGGCGGAGGTAGGCGCCCAGCTGGGTCCCGTAGCGCGAAGCCGCGGCGGCCGCCGCACCGCGCACGCCCGCGGGCGGGTACTTCGCGAAGGCGACCGATTGCCGCGCCTGAGCCTCGGAGTTCACGAGGGGAACCAGCACTCCGCGGGCGCCGGCGTCCAGGGCCTGCTTGATGAGGTACTGGTTGACGTCTCCGACGCGGACGAGCGGGGTCGGGCCCTCCGTGCCGAGCACCGCGATCATGGTCGCGAGCGTCTCCGAGCTGACCGGCGAGTGCTCCGTGTCGATCATCATCCAGTCGAAGCCCGCTTCCTTGAGCGCGTCGACCACCACGACGGAGGCGGACGAGATCCAGGTCCCGAACGACGGTCGCGGGGTCTCCCGCAGACGGGTCTTGAGCGAGTTCGTCATCGCGCGGCGCCGTCGGGAAGCCGCCGAGGCGATAAGCGTTCGAACGCCCCCGGGAGCCCGGGTCGGGCGCGGGAGGATCCCTAGGATCTCGCCGGCGCGGCGGCTTCAGCGAACCGCGCGGGATCGAACGGGCGGAGATCGAAGCCGGTCGGCTCGCCCCGGACGAGCCGACTGACCACGTCGCCGATCACGCTGGTGAACTTGAACCCGTGACCGGAGCAGGCGCTGATCACGAAGACGTTCGGGTGGCGAGGATGGCGACCGATGAGGAACCGGGTATCGGGGGCGTTCGTGTACAGGCAGGAGACCCGATCGCGTTCCGGCACCCGAACTCCGCGCAGCCGCTCCCGGGCGAAGTCCCGCACCGGTCGCCCGTCCTCTTCGTGGAAGACGCGGTCCGCCGATTCCGGCGAGGCGGCCGGCTTGCCGAACCAGGAACCGACCTTGACCCCGTCCCCGAAATCCGGCAACCCGTAGGTCCGGAACGCGTCGCCTCCGTCCCAGACGAAGACCGGCATGCGAACGGCGTCCACGAGCCCGGGGGCCTCCGGGGAGAACCAGAGCATGAACTGACGCTCGATCTCGAGCGGAAGCGCGAGCTCGGGCGTCAGCTGGCTCGTCCAGGGTCCGGCGGTCAGGACCAGGTGGCGGGCGCGATGGCTCCCGCGCGTGGTGCGGACCTCGACCGAAGCCGCGCTCGCGGTCCATCCGAGCACGGCCTCCCCGTAGTGCAGCTCGGCCCCCGCGTCCGCCGCGCCGGTCGCGTGGGCCGCGACGCAGGCCTCGGGAAACAGGGCGCCCGCGTTCGGGTCGAACACGGCTCCCTCGTCGGGACGGAGGGCGAACTGGGGGAACCGTTGGCCGACCGCGTCGGAGTCCAGGATCTCGTGCGGAAGACCGCAGACCTCGGCGGTCCGCTGGGATCCTAGGACGAGCGGGCTCTGCGGCCGTCCGATCACGAGCCCACCGGTCGGCTGGAGGATGCGTTCCCCGCTCTCCCGCTGAAGCTGCGCCCAGAGTTCCTGGGCGCGCCGGAGCATCGGGACGTATTCCGGTCCCTCGAAGTACGCGGAGCGGTAGACCCGCGTCCGCCCGTGCGACGATCCATGGGCGTGCATCGGCCCGTACCGTTCCAGACCCAACACGCTCACGCGGTCCCGGGCCAGGTGGTAGACCGAGGACGAGCCGGC
>JASHWL010000044.1 GCA_030044105.1 Thermoplasmata archaeon | reverse complement strand
TCAGCGCCGCCGGTGCTGGCGCTCGAGGCGCCGGGCCGCGGCCGAGCGGAGGAACTTCGCGGTCTCGCGCTCGTCGAGCCGCACGAGCCGGTCGAGATCCGCGATCGGTCGCGGGGACCGGTCGACGCGCAGGTTCATCCAGAAGTTGCCCCAGCTCGCGGGGAACCAGGGCTCCCGGTGCGCGACCAGGATCGCCGCCGACCGGAGGCCCCGGCGGTCCCCGCCCTCGCGGGCGCCCGCGCGGAGCGTCCTCATCATGCGGGACGCCAGGGTGCCGTGGCTCCCCTCGAAGGTCCGGGCCATCGAGCGGACGACCTCCTCGCTCGCGACGATGTTCCCCTGGCAGGAGAAGCCCTTCCCGGTGACGTGGATCGCGCTCGTCATGCACTTCGCGCCGGTCCAGGCCGCCGATCGACCCCGCCGGTCCACGATCCCGAGCTGGCGCTCGGCCCGTCCCGCATCCGACCGGAGCAGCCGCTCCAGCACGGTCTCGGCCGAGAGACCCTTCCCCAGAAGCTCGAGGCCGCGGGGGCCCAGCCAGTAGTTCGCGTTCGCCTGCGTGGCGACCGCGCCGACCTTCCAATCCGCCCACGGGACGATCGCGCCGACCGCGGTCGGCATCGTCGAGACCGCGACCCCCCAGTAGCCGGCCGCGACGTCCGCGGCCACGATGGAGAACGTACCGCCCTCGCCCCGACCGTACACGCGCACGGCCCGGCGCCCTGCCGGGGCTTAGGTGTTTCGGTGCGGCGCATCGGCCGGTCGGGGTCCGTTTCACCCTCCCCCGAGGAGCGCTTAACTCTCGGCGCAACGTGCCGGGACCGTGTCGGCGTCCCACCGTCGCTTGGCGGCGATCATGTTCACGGACATGGTCGGCTACTCGGCCCTGGCCCAGGCGGACGAGACCGCCGCGCTCTCCACGCTGGAGACCCACAATGCCCTCCTCCGTCCGATCTTCGCCCAGTTCCATGGCCGCGAGGTGAAGACGGTCGGGGACGCCTTCCTGGTCGAGTTCGACAGCGCGCTCGAGGCCGCGGAGTGCGCGCTCGCGGTCCAGAAGGCCGTGCACGAGCGCAACGCGACCGTGCCCGAGGGCCAGCGGTTCCAGGTCCGCATCGGCGTGCACGTGGGCGACGTCGTCCAAGCGGACGGGGACGTGCTGGGCGATGCGGTCAACATCGCCTCCCGCGTCGAGCCGCTCAGCGAGCCCGGCGGCATCAGCGTCACGCAGCAGGTCTACGACCAGGTCCAGAACAAGCTCCACGCGACCTTCGCCCGCCTCCCCCCCGTCGCGCTCAAGAACATCCGCGTGCCGATGGGAGTGTACCGGGTCGTGCCGCCCTGGGCGGGGACCCGTCGGGAGGCACGGATGGCCGCGAGCGCGGGGGGTCGGCAGCTCGCGGTGCTACCGCTCGCTAACATCAGCCCCGATCCGCACGACGAGTACTTCGCGGATGGGCTGACCGAGGAGCTGATCGCCGTCCTCTCGCAGGTCCCGGGGCTGAGCGTCATCGCGCGCACCTCGATCCTGCCGTACAAGAGTGCGCCCAAGTCGATCGCCGAGGTCGGCCAGGAGCTGGGCGTCGACACGGTGCTCGAGGGCAGCGTGCGCAAGGCCGGGCAGAAGATCCGCATCACGCTCCAGCTCATCGACGTGGGGACCCAGCGCCACGTGTGGGCGAGCACGTACAACCGGGAGCTCGACGACGTCTTCGAGGTCCAGTCGGACATCGCCGAGCGGACGGCCGAGGCGCTGCGCCTCGAGCTCGCGAAATCCTCGCCGGCGAGCAGCCGCAAGGCTCCGACCTCGAACCTGGAGGCGTACGAGCACTTCCTCCGCGGCCTCGCGGCCGAGGGGGACCGGCTCGACGGCCGCCTCGTGGAGGCGGCCCAGGAGTTCGAGGCCGCGACCCGGCTCGACCCGAAGTTCGCGGACGCGTACGCGGCGTGGGCCCAGCTTTACGTCATGGCCGCGGGCGACTCGCTGCCGTTCCGCGAGGCGATCCCGCGGGCCCGCGAGCTCGCGGCGCGGGCCCTCGCCCTCGATCCCGCGTCCGCCGAGGGGCACGCGGCGCTCGGCAACATCGCGATGCAGCACGACCACGAGTGGGGGACCGCCGAGCGCGAGTTCCAGCGCGCGATCGAGCTCAACCCGAACAACGTCGCGGCCCACCGGTTCTACGCCCTGATGCTCATCGCGCTCGGTCGGTTCGACGAGGCGAAGGCCCAGCTGCGGGTGACGGCTCGACTGGATCCCGGCGGCGGGCACGAGGGGGCCCTCGCGTGGGCCGAGTACGAGTCCGGCAACTCCGATCTCAGCATCCAGCTGGCGGAGACCCTGCCGGGCGGGTTCAAGGACACCCTCAACTACCACACGATGGTCGGGCTCTCCTACCTTGGCCTAGGGCGCCGCGCCGAGGCCGAACGCGAGGCCGCCGTCCGGGTGCCGCCCCGGAGCGAGAACGAGCGGTTCGACTCCGCGCTGCTGACGGCGCTGCTCGGTCAGGGAGACGTGGCGCGCGAGATCATCGCGGAGTCCGCGCGCGGGGAACCGAAGTCGTACACCTCCGACACGCACCTCGCCATGCTGTACTCGGCCCTGGGAGAGCGGTCGAAGGCCCTCGACCTGCTCGAGAAGGAGTTCCGAGAAGGCGACCCCACCCTCTGGCTGTTCTACCGCGGGGTCTTCTTCGATCCGATCCGCGACGACCCCCGGTTCGTCGACCTGCTGCGCCGGTACGGAGTGCCGACGGGGCCGCTGGCCCGGCTCGCTTCGCCGCGGCACCGCGGCGCCGAGAGCTCGGACCGGTCGCCCGACGCCCGCGCGCCGCCTTCCTCCTGAAGGGTCCCGCGCCGGCGAGACCCGGGGACGGGAATCGCGGAAGGGCGGCCCGCGGAATCCGCGGGCGCCGAGCCCCATTAAGTAGGCCTCCGGACCTTCCGCCGCCGGGTCGCCGCATGTCCGCGCGCAAGAAGGACCGATCCCCGTCCCGTCCGCGAAAGGCTGCTCGACCGCGGATCCCCGCGG
>JASHWL010000043.1 GCA_030044105.1 Thermoplasmata archaeon | reverse complement strand
ACAGGCTATCGCG
Organism: Thermoplasmata archaeon; assembly: GCA_030044105.1. GTDB lineage: Archaea > Thermoplasmatota > Thermoplasmata > Lutacidiplasmatales > UBA184 > Lutacidiplasma. The sequence continues at coordinate 6,441 of JASHWL010000043.1, read as the reverse complement.
CTCGTCCGGGACGCCCTACGCGCACGCTCGCGCCGGTCGCCGATCAGACGATCGGCTCGATCGGCGGGTCCCGGCGGTTGTGCACCGCGGCCGCGATGCCGGCGATCAGGATCAGGACGCCGGCGATCGGGACCGTGAGGAAGAGCCCGGATCCGAGCGGCGTGGGGTAGTAGTCGGGGATCGGGTACAGGTACCCCGCCGCCATCAGGAGCAGGACGAAGCCGGCGATCGTGACCACCACGCCGATGATCACGAGGGCCTTCCAGGTCGTGCCGGGGACCGTGGCGACCGGATAGTCCCCGCCCCCGGCCATGATCTCGTCCTGCTCGACCCCGGTGTCGAACTCGCGGGAGAGCTCGGGGTCCATGGCCATGCCCGATGGCACGCGCCCCGGAGAGATGATGGTTCCGCGGGCCGGTCCGCCGCACGCACTCTACAAATAGCGCGCACGGCGTGTCACGGACGGTCGTGGGGTCGGCCACCGTCCCCCTGGGCGGGAACCGCAGTGGGCTGCCGATGACCCCTGGAGGCAGAACATGCAGGACCCCGGACCACGGACGCGGAAGGAGACCTCGGGCCGAACGCAGGATCTCGGGATACCGGACGATCTTCGGCGCCGTCTGGAGCCGTGGATCGACGTCCGCGAGGTCGGGGCGGACGGGTTCTGGATGTGGCTCGGGACGGTCATCGCGCTGCTCCCGGACCCGACGCTCGAACCTCCCGAGCCCTCGATGCGGGTCGCCTCCGTGGAGGACCGGCAGCGCGGCCTCGCTCGCGACCTCGTCGACTGCGCGCGCGAGCGCGCCCGGCTGACGGTGATGTCGGACCAGTACTTCCGCGACAACCAGACGCTCTCGGTCCGCCTGAAGGCCGTCGAGGCCGCGCTGAAGACCGCGCGGGAGGCGGGCCGGGCCCCGGCCGTCGCCGCCGACGCCAAGGCCGCGGCGGCGGCGGAGCGCTACCTCCCCGGCCGGACCCCGCGGTGAGCGGATGTCGGGCCGGTCGCTGGAAGGGAAACCGCCCCGGCGGATCGTCGTCGGGTACGACGGCTCGGCCCCGTCGTTCCGCGCGGTGCGCTTCGCCCTGTCGCTGCTGCTCGACCCCGAGGTCCGCATCTGGCTCGTCCACGCCGCGGCGCCCTCGCGGGTCGTCGCCGAACCGCGGACCGAGGAGGAGACCAGCGCCGAGACCGGCGCCCTGCGCTCGACCCTCGAGCGGACCGCGCGCTCGGTCGACCCGACCGGCGCGCGCGTCCAGGCGTGGACGCGGGAAGGGAGCCCCGAGGTCGTCCTGCTCGCCGCGGCCGCCGAGGTCGACGCGGACCTGATCGTCGTCGGGACCCGCGGCTTGCGCGGCGCCGAGCGGGTGGTGCTGGGATCGGTCTCCGAGAAGGTCGTCAGCCGCTCGGGCCGTCCCGTGACCGTCGTGCCGTGACGCCGCCTACGCCGCGACCGCGACGTAGACGACCACGGCGAGCGTCACGAGCAGGATGTACGCGAGGTACCGGCCCAGCCGCCCCGGCATGATCGCGACCTTGAAGGCATCCGAGACCGCCGCGGTCGCTGCCACCAGGTCGTCGTAGAACAGTTTGAACACGTCCAGGACCTCGAGGTCGACGTTGTAGGGCACGGGCGTGGCGAGCCCGGCCTCGGTCACGGGCCCGACCGAGGCCCGCACCTCCCGGGTGCGGAGGATCGAGCGCAGCATGATCCGGATCCCCGTGCTGTACCCGAACGAGGTGTACGTCTCGCCCGGCCGACCCGGTGGGCTGCCGGCCATCCACGGCTCGACGGTGCGGGTCCGGCGTCCTCCGCCGAGGCGGAAGTACCCCCAGGCGACGACGCTCGCGATTCCGATCGCGATCGGCACCACCGGCGGCGAGAGGATGCCGAAGGGGGAGCCCGAGACGATCGACCATCCGTCCGGGACCGCCAGGAGCCCGCCGACGGGGACCGCCACCGCGGCGTGGGCGAACGCCGAGACCCCCGGCGCGATCCCGGTCAGGATCCACGGAGCTCCGACCCCGAGGCCGACGAGGATCCCGCCGACGACCCCGACCGTCGTGCCGAGCCCGGCGGCCCGCGGCGCGGTCGCGCCCGGGCTCGGCTTCCAGAGCAGGGCGAATCCGACGAACTTCACCATCGCGACCACGATGAGGCCGGCCGCGAGGGCCACGGCCGCCCCCGCGAGCAGGCCCAGGAACTGGGCCTCGGGCGAGGAGAACCGGTACGACTGGAAGAGCGACTCGAGGATCATCCACTCGCTGACGAAGCCGGCGAGCGGAGGCGCGGCCGCCAGGCTCAGTGCCGCGGCGAGCGTCCCCGCGGTCTCGCCGGGATCCGATCGCTTGGCGCCCCCCGCCACCGCGGAGAGGTCGAACGTCCCGGTCGCGTGCTCGACGTACCCCGCCGAGAGGAAGAGCGCGGTCTTGGCCACGGCGTGGGCGATCGCCTGGAAGAACGCGGCGAAGAGGGCGAAGACCGCGAGCTCCGTGAGCCCGTTCGCCTCCGCCAGGAGCGCGACGCCGAGGGCGACCAGGATGAGCCCGTTGTTCTCGATGGTGCTGTAGGCGGGCAACCCCTTCGTGTGCTCGCTGACCGAGGCGAACAGGGCCCCGAGGAGCACCGAGATCGCGCCGATCGCGAGCATCAGTCCCCCCCACCACGCCGGAGGCGAGCCGAGGTCGCTGACGACGCGGAACAGCCCGTAGGCGCCCGCGAGGGTCAGCGTGGAGCTCAGCACGGCCGAGGCGTTCGAGGGGGCCGAGGAGTGCGCGATCGGCAGCCACTCGCTGAGGTGGAACGGCGCGACCCCCATCTTGAGGCCGAATCCCAGGAGCGCGGCGACGAAGACCAGGCTCGTCAGCGCCCCCGCACCCGAGACCGGACCTTCCAGGAAGCCGCCCGACAGCACGTGGAACGCCGCGACGGCGATCAGGACCAGGAGCGTGCTCGCCTCCCCGAAGGCGAGGAAGACGAACGCGGCCGAGAAGACGCGGTCCCCCCGGCCCGTCGCCTGGAGGATCATCCCGTACGAGGCGAGGGTCATGATCTCCCAGCCGATCAGGAACAGCAGGAAGCTCGACGCGCTCACGAGGAGCGCGATCGCCCCGAGCGTGAGCCCGTAGCAGATCGCGAGCCCCGGCGATCGTCGGTCGTCGTAGAAGATCGAGTACGCGCTCGTCGCGGTCCACACCAGGGAGGCCGCGAGGGCGAAGAACGCGGACAGCCCGTCGAGCTGCAGCGACTCGGGATCGCCCAGCGGGCCCGTCCACGCGATACCGTGCACCGGACCGGTGGCCAGCGTCGCGATCGCGACGGCGAGCAGCAGCAGCGAGCTCGCGAGCGCGATCCCGTAGCCGATCCGACGCGCGAGCACCGCTCCGGGCGCCGAGGCGAACAGGCCCACGACCGCGGCGGTCAGCAGGACCCCGAGGTACGGCGCGCTCACGTCGGGGCCTCCGTGCGCTCGCGCCCGATCAGGCGCAGCAGCGCGTCGAGGACGGCGACCGGGGGCGGCGGGCAGCCCGGCACGTACAGGTCGACCGGCACGATCTCGTCGACGCCCGACCGAAGCCCCGCGTTTCCCTCGAAGACGCCGCCGCGGATCGCGCAGGCGCCGGTCGCGACCACCGCCTTCGGCGCCGGGATCGCCTCGTAGGCCCGCCGCAGCGGCTCGACCATCGCCTCGGTCGGGACCCCGACCACGAGCAGCACGTCGGCGTGCCGCGGGGAGTTCGTGAAGAAGATCCCGAGCCGGCTGGCGTCATACTGCGGGTGCGCGATCGACAGGACCTCGAGGTTGCACGCGTTGCAGCTCCCGACGTCGACGAGGAAGACGTGGAGCGACCGACCCAGCCGGGCGAGCGGGGCCCCGGCGCCGCGCGTCGCGCTCGGGCCGTCCGGACGGTCCGCTCGCGCGGCGGTGGCGAGCGCGACCGGCCCGGAGAACTCGAAACCCTGCGCGAGGCACCGCGCGCACCGGATGCAGCGGCACTGGTCGACGCCGTCCGGAGCGATCGCGCGCACCGGGCAGGCGTTCACGGCGCTCGCGGCGATCGCGACGCCCGGCGGGGGCTCGGGCGCGTGGGCGCTCACGGGCGCCTCCGCCGGCGAGGGAGGTGCGTCGGGGTATCGCGTGGTGAGGATACCCCGCGTCGCCGAGCGACCGAGCCAGCCGAACATCGTCATCCGTCCGTCTCGGCGAACACGAGGCCGAAGCTCTCGAACGCGAAGTGGAAGTCCGTGAACACCGCGTCCTGCATCGAGAGGGCGAACGCGGGCCAGTTCGCCGTGCTGGGGGACCGGAACTGCAGGCGCCGGATCCGGCCGTCGGCGACCGTCACGTCGTAGACGAGGTCGCCGTTCGGCGCCTCCACGCGGGCGATCCCGCGCCCGGGTCCCAGCGGGGACTCGGGGGCCTCGGTGATCGACTCCTCGGCCGGCCAGCGGTCGAACAGCTGTTCCAGGATCACGAGGCTCGCCTGGATCTCGGCACCGCGGACCAGGATGCGGGCCAGGGCGTCGCCGGCCGTCTCGTTGGGGAGGCTGACGAAGAGGTCGGTGTACGGGGGCGTCGGTGCGCGCAGCCGGTCGTCCCAGCCGACGCCCGAGGCGCGGAGCGTGGGACCGACCGCGCCCGAGGAGATCGCCGACTCCTTCGAGAGGGGGGCCGTCGACTGCAGCCGGTCGACGAACGTGCGGGACTCGAGGAGCAGGGACCAGAGCGCCCCAAACTCCGCCTCGATCCGGCCGAGCGCGTGCTCGATGCGGTCCCGGTCCGCGGGCTCGACCCGGCGGGTGGGCCCGCCCGGCAGGAGGGCCCCGAACATCCAGCGGTGGCCGAAGACCGACCCCTGGAGCCGGAGGATCTCCTCGCCCAGCGCGTGCATCTGCGCGAGCCCCACGTTCTGGGCCGCGGCCTCCGCGACCCGGGCGATCTGCCGGACGTGATTGTACAGGCGCTGGAGCTCCTGGGCGAGGGCCCGCACGTACAGCTCCGCGGTCGGGACCGGTCGGCCCTCCGCGGACTCGACCGCGGCGAGGAAGGCGGAAACGTGGGAGGCGCTCAGGTTGCCCGCGATCCGCTCGACCCGGAGCCCGGCGTCCGCGACCGGGAGGCCGACGACCGAGGCCGGCACCGACCGCGACTTGAAGCCCCCCACGGGCACGAGACCGAGGACGCGCTCGCCGTACGTGCGCACCTCGAACTTGCCGGCCTCGGGGACCCCGGCGGAGATCGGGCCGTACGGGAACGTGAACGTCCCGTAGCCGGCGACCTCCGCCGCCTCGGCGAGCGCGTGGGCCCCGGGAACGGGCGCCGGTCGAACGCCCCCCGCTCCGGGCGCCTTCGGCGTGCGGACGATGGAACGGAAGCGCTCGTAGTCGTTGTAGAGCGCGAGCGCCCCGTCGTCGGCCCGGTAGGCCAGCGCGCGCTTTCCGTCCTCGACCGGCGGGTCGTCGCCGGTTTCGACCTCCCATCCCGAGCGCGTCACGGCAGCGAGCCTCCGAGCAGCGCGGCCGCGGAGCGCAGGGCCGGGGCGAGGTACGGGATCGCCGCGACCCCGACCACGAGCGCGACGCCCACGTTGAGGTACGCGACGCCCCACTCGGGGACCTCGCGCGGCGGCGACGTGGGATCGCCCGGCGCGCGCTCGCCCCACACCATCCGGCCGATCTGGAAGTTCACGCCGATGAACGCGAGCAGGATCGCGGCGGCGAGCACCCCCGCGAGCCAGAGCGCCCCGATCGAGATCGCGGCGACCACGATCAGGAGCTCCCCCACGAACGTGCCGAACGGCGGGGCGCCGGTCACGGCGACCGCCGCGAGCACCCAGGCGATCGACGTGCGCGGCATGGAGTGGCGGAGGTCGCGCACCTCCGCGATCCGGTTCGTGCCGCCGGCGCGCAGGACGTTCCCGGCGCTGTAGAACGCCGCGGACTTCGCGAACGCGTGCGCGACGAGGAGGACGAGGACCCCGTAGAGGGCGAGCCCGCCGATCGCGATCCCGACGGTCGCGAGGCCCATGACCTCCATGCTGGAGTAGGCGAGGAGCCGCTTGAACGAGCGCTGGCGCTGGAGCAGCAGCGCGGCCACGAGCGCCGTCGCGATCCCGAAGGCGAGCAGGAGGTCCGAGATCATCGCGGGCATTGGGCTCCCGAGGACCCGCAGGACCCGCAGCAGGGCGTAGAGCGCGGTCGGGAGCAGTACGCCGGAGAACATCGCCGAGACCGGGGACGGGGCCTCGGAGTGCGCGTCCGGCAGCCACGTGTGCATCGGGAAGAGGCCGATCTTGGTCCCGAAGCCCACGATCGCGAGCGCGACCGCGAGCTCGATCGCGAGCGAGGGCACCGGCGGGTCGGCCGCGAGCCGGAACGCGTTCAGCGTGCCGGTGGTCGTGTAGAGCAGGAGGAGCGCGAACAGGGCGATCGTGAGCCCGGC
>JASHWL010000042.1 GCA_030044105.1 Thermoplasmata archaeon | reverse complement strand
GCCCGCCGGCGCCGTGGCGGCGGCGTCCGCCGGGCGCGCCGCGTCCGGTTCGGGTCCCGAGATCGAGGGCGGGGCCGGTACCGGTGGGGCCGCGTCGAGCGGCGAGTGGCACGTGGGGCAGATCAGGACACCGGTCCCGATCGGTGCGCCGCAGTGCGGGCAGGAGGTCGGCGGGTCGGCCATGGTCCTTCGGATAGGTATGCAGGGGGTGAGATTTGAACTCACGAACTCCTACGAGACCAGGACCTCAACCTGGCGCCTTTGACCAAGCTGGGCCACCCCTGCACGACCGACGCGGCTACCGTGCGGCTCGAATAACGGTTGCGAGCGGCCCGCATTCCGAGAGGGAACGACGCGCGGGCGCGGGCAAAAAGCCTTGTACGGAGGCGCGGTGGGCGCCGTCCCATGCGCGCCGCGCGGGGTCCGGAGGCCGACCCGCCCGGGGCGACCGTCTTCATCGGGCTCAAGCCGACGATGACCTACGTGTTCCAGGTCGTCACCCAGCTCAACTCGGGCGCGGGCGAGGTCGTCGTCCGGGCGCGGGGCAACGCGATCGGGAAGGCGGTCGACGTGGTCGAGGTCGTGCGGCGGCGCTTCCTCGAGGGCCAGGTCGCCGTGGGCTCGATCGCGATCTCGACCGAGCGGCTCGTGAACAAGGACGGGCGCGAGGCGAACGTCTCGGCGATCGCGATCCCTATCCTGCGGGTGGGCCCGCCACCGGAGGCGCCGGGGCCGGCGGCGGGGCCGGCGCCGCCACCGCACCCGGCGGCGGAGCCGGGGCGGCCGTCCCGGCCCGGATGACCCAGGTGCCGGCGACGAGGTCACCGAAGCGCTGGCGCTCGGCCGTGAGGGAGATCCCGAGGACCCCGATCAGCCCGAACAGCCCGACGACGCCGACGACCAGGGCGAGGACGATCAGGAAGTCGAGGAGTCCGGCGGTCACGGGGATCCCGCCCGCGAACTCGAGGACGACCCCGCCGCCGGTCTTGACGAGGAGCAGGAGCGCGACCGCGAGCCCGATGCCGAGGACCGTGAGGCTCGGGAGCTTCGGCAGGTTCCGCACGAGCCCGGCCTCGAAGGTCGGGCGCGCGAGGTGGCGGTCCCGCACCTCGAGCCCCAGCAGCCACTTCCCGACGGTCGTGCCGGCCCACGTCTCCGCGAGCGCGAAGTAGAGGAACGCCAGCGCGGCGTAGCCGTACGCGGCCGCGTTGAACGGGATGTTCGCGGCCGCCTGGTCGATCGAACCCGGCAGCGAGACGAGCAGGCCCCAGAACAGCAGCGCGGCGGGGAGCGTGAGGATCACCAGGTCGAGCGCGAACGCCGCGATCCGACGCCCGACCGGGGCGAACCGGCGGAGACCGAACTCGCGCCCGAGCAGGACGAGCCAGCGGGCGGTGAGGAACGCCCGCATCCCCTCGCGCCCGTCGGTCGACCCGGTCCGGGCGACGGCGTCGAGGTTCGCCTGGTCGCTGACGACCCAGCCGGGCACCGGAAGGCCCTGCCAGGGCCGGTCGGCCGGCGCCGCCGGGAGGTCGAGGAGCCGGTGCGCCTGCGCCGCTGCCTCCCGGCTCGCGGACGCCGAGTCCACGATCGAGGCCGGGATGTTCCCGTCGACGCCCTCGCGGAACGCGCGGGCGAGCTGACCGAGCGGGGGCGGGACGGGGGCCGCCGGTCCCGCCGCCACCGGTGCGAAGCCGCGGCGCAGCAGGCGGTGGCCGAGATAGGCGCCGGCGAAGGCGAGGAGGCCGGACAGGTAGACCAGGTCGAAGACGCCGGCGCCTCCGATCGCGTAGAGGCCGGCCGGGCCGGTGCCGTAGAGCGGCGGCTCGCGCAGCACGTCGGCACCGACCAGCACGCCGAGGGTCCCGGCGATGTAGGCGACCGGGAGCGCGAGGGCCTCGCGCCCCGGCGCGTAGGTGCGGGCCAGGAGCGCGGCCAAGAGGCCGGCCACGAACGGACCCACGAGGTAGGCGGGGAACGTCTCCTCGATCCCGACGCCCGGGATCGCGGTGGAGGCGGCGAAGGTGACGGCGAGCACGCCCGAGAGGAGCGCGAGCGTCGCGCCCGAGGTCACCGGGAGACGGTCGGGCATCGACCGGCTGAGGGCGAGCGCGGCGATCGGGAAGAGGGCCGCGACGAGGACGACCAGCCCGAGCTCCGCGGTGGCCCCCGGAACGAGCACGACGATCCCGAGGAGCGCCCCGGCCTCGAGGATGAGGAGCGCCACGAACGGCGGGATCGTCCGCCGGGCGGGCCGGGCGATCGCGGCCAGGCCGAACCCGACGACGAGCAACGGGAACAGCGCCCCGGGGAAGCTGATCGCGAGCCAGTCGTTGGAGATCGGCGTGAGCGGCAGGAGGACGATCGACCCGAGCAGCCCGCCGGCGACCAGCAGCCAGAACGTCCGCCGGCCGAAGCCGAGGCTCTCCCCGAACGCCGGATGCTCCCAGCCCAGCTGGTAGAGCAGCGCCCACAGGAGGGCCGGGAGCGCGAGGGCCGCGACATCCCCCGCGATGTCGTTCGCGAGGTCGAGGGGTACGATCATCGATCGGCCCGGAACGCGGGCGAGCCGAGGTACCGA
>JASHWL010000223.1 GCA_030044105.1 Thermoplasmata archaeon | reverse complement strand
ACCAGGACCGCGGCCCCCGCCGCCAGCAGGGACACCGGCAACAGCACGCCGATGAACCGACGAGGGTTCGTGCGGCCCAGCGCGAGCCCCGCGGCGACGCCGCCGATGGCCTCCGCCGTGAACAGGATCCCGTACCCGGACGCGGACCCGGCGTAGACCACGGCCGCGACCAGCGTGATCAGGATCGGGGGAGCCGCGGTGAGGAAACCGTTGATCGAGTCGACCACGGCGAGTTGCAGGAGGGGACGGCCCGTCCCACCGACCACGAGCTTCCAGCCCTCGCGGAAGCTCTCCCCGAACGACCCTTCCGTCGCCGGTGGAGGGTGGATCCGCATCGGGAGGCAGAGGAGCGTCGCGGCCGCGAGCAGGATCGCGTACAGATACATCCCGTCGGCCGCGCCGACGGTGATGAGGAGCAGGCTCCCCGAAGCGAAGCCGGCGATCGTGAGGGCGCCGCCGATCGTGCCGCCGACCCCGCTGGCCGCGAACTGCTCGTCCGGCGAGAGGAGCACGCCGGGCGCGGCGTTCATCGCCGCCCACGTCATGTCCCACATGACCGAGAGGACCGCGACGAGGCCGAACAGCAGCGGGACGGTGAGGAAGCGATCCGCGACGCCCCATCCGAGGAGGGCTGCCGCGACGGCCTGGACCGGGTACGACGCGAGGAAGATCGTGCGCTGGTTCCGCACGCGATCGACGAGCGGGGCGAGGAGGAACGTCGCGGTGTACGCGGCGTACTCGATGAAGAGCACCGCCCCGACCACGAGGAAGCTGTGGCTCACCGTGTAGGCGAGCCAGACGATCGTCACCGCGTAGACGTAGTAGCCCGCGTTGCCGACGCTCGACGAGACGAGGAACCAGCGATACTGGGGGTTCCGCAGCACCTGCCGGAATCGGGGCCGGGAGCCGCCGCCGTCCATTCCCCCGGGCCAGTCGCCCGGGGTTCATGAACCGCGTGATTCACAAAGCTCCGGGCCGCCCGGTCCCGCCGGGCGTCTCAAATAATCCCGTGCCGAGCGGGTCCGCGTGCTCCAGTACACGGGGATCCGCGTGCGGGACCTCGGTCGGTCGGTCCGGTTCTACACGGAGGGTCTGGGCCTGCGCCGGGTGTCCGAGGGACGCATGGCCGCGGGCGGAGTCTGGCTCGAGCTCCACGACCCGGAGAGCCGGGCCGTGCTCGAGCTCAACTTCTACCCGGGAGATCCGCCGTATCGGGAGGGCGACGAGCTCGACCACCTGGGCTTCCGGGTGGACGACCTCGAGGCGTCGGTGCGGCGCCTCGTCGCGCTCGGTGGACGCGTGCGCATCCCGGCGTTCACCGAGGGCTCCACCCGCCTCGCCTTCCTGTCCGATCCGGACGGGATCTGGATCGAGCTCTACGAGGCCGCGGCGGACGAAGTTCCGCCGGCCTCGCGGGGCGGCGGCTGAGGCCGCGCGCATCTCCCTTCGGGCCACAGGGCTAAGTGGAGGGGGCCGCCATGCCCCGCCCGACCGAACGTGGGCACCCCGGCGTCCTCCCCAACCTCCCCGCCCGCGAAGCCGGCCGTGCCCGCGCTGGCCCACTCGCTCACGCTGAGTTCGGGTGCGGTCTTCGCGGTCAGCGTCATCACCCAGCTCCTCGGGCTCGTCGCGACGATCTTCCTCTCGAAGCGGATCGGGATCTCGAACGAGGGGCTGGCGCTCCTCGGCACGGCGCAGCTGTTCCTGCTGATCGCCTCGTCGATCAACGGTCTCGCCGACCTGCGGCTCGGAACGGCGTACACGTACTTCCTGGCCCGCGGCAAGCCGCCCCGGGAGAACACGACGAGCTACCTGCTGATCGGGATGCTGATGGACGCGGTCGCGGTCATCGCGATCTTCCTCATCGCTCCGATCGCGATCGACGGGGCCCGGATCGTCTCGGGCACCAGCGAGTGGATCGATCTCGGGCTCTTCCTCACCTTGCCGATCCTCTGGTCGTTCTCCGGCCTGTACAACAGCCTGTACATCGGGCTGGGGAATTCCCTCCGCGCGCAGTACCCGACGCTCGTCGAGGCGATCGTCCGCCTGGGGGCGCTGATCTACGTCGCCTTCTTCGTCCACTCGATCGAGGGGATCGCGATCGCCTACGTCCTGGGGGCGATCGCGTCGACGCTGTTCAGCCTGCCGGCGCTCCGCCCCCAGCTCGCGCGCTTCAGCTGGAAGGAGACGACCTCGATGTTCCGATTCTCGTGGCCGCTGCTCGGGGCGCTGTTCATCAACTACGTGGTCACGAACCTCACGCCGTTCCTCGTCGTCAGCCTGAGCAAGGCCCAGCTCGCGATCTACTTCGCCGCGAACGGCTGGCGGGTCCTCGTCCTCTCGCTGCCGGCGGCGGTGACGACCCCCCTGTTCCCGTACATCGCCGGGCTCCATCGCACCCGGGAGTACGAGGCGGTGCGGCGCACGACCTGGCAGGCGCTCCGGTACTCCGCCATGCTGCTGGTGCCCGGCGTGGTGGCGCTCGTCACCTACCGCACGACGTTCCTCAACGTCTTCCAGACGCACCTCTACGCCGGCCCGGGGTCCCTGCCGCTCGCGATCCTCGCGATCGGCGCGCTGCCGCTCGCCTTCAGCCAGATCATCCAGTCGAGCATCAACGCGATCGGGCGGCAGCGGCTCGAGCTGTACATCACGATCGCCCAGGTGGTGGTGCTGTTCGCCGCCCAGGCCGTGCTGTTCCCCCAGCACGGGATCTTCCCGATCTTCTGGAAGATCATCCCCGCCGATCTCGATCCCGGGCTGGTCGCGGCGTCGGTGGCGGTGCTGCTCTCCTCGATCGCGGCGCTCGCCCTCAACACCTACTTCATGGAGCGGCTGATCCGGGTGCACATCCGACCCGGACCGATCCTCGCGATCACGGGGAGCGCGGCCGGGGCGTTCGCGGTCTTCTCGCTGCTCAACCACCTGAACCTGTACCCGGTCGGCTCGCGCTTCGTGGTGATCCACGTGCACTTCTTCGTGGTGAGCACCTGGTACGAGCTGCTCAGCGTGGTCGCGCTCGGCTTCGTGACGTACTTCTTCATCCTCGCCGCCGTCGGGGAACTGACCCGCTCCGACGTGCGGAAGGTCGGCGCGTCGATGGGGCTGCCGGCGTGGATCTACGAGCCGCTCTCCGGGCTGTGCTGGAAGGAGACCAGTCCCGACCTCGAGCCCATCGACCTCTCGACCGCGCGCGGTTTCCAGTCGACCGAGCTGCCCGAGCCGTTCGTCGGCACCGTCGAGCTCCCGCAGATGGTCCCGTTCGCGACGGAGACCGGACCCGAGGAGGAGGGAAAGGAGCCCGAGAAGTGAGACCCGTCGTCCGTGGCCCGTTCCCACCCCCGGGCGTCCGGGGTCGGATTGTCACCCTCCGCGCTACGTACGTCGGCCGATAGGACAGGCCCCCGTCTCACTGGGGTTGTAGCTGCGCGCGCTTCGCAGAGCTTAAGCCCCGGCACGGGGTCGTTCCTCCGAGGTCCTCCATGATCCATGTCGAGATCCGCGCGGCGGCCGTCGATCAGGTGAAGACCCTGATCCGGGGTCAGAAGCCCGAGATCGGGGTGCGCGTGTACGCCCAGCCGGGCGGCGGCGGGTGCTGCGGCGGCGGGAGCGCGGTCCAGTTCGGACTCGCGTTCGCCAAGCCCCGGCCGGACGATGAGGTCGTCAAGATCGACGGCTTCGCGCTGCTGATCGACCCGACCAGCACGCAGTTCGTCGACGGAGCGGTCATCGACTACGTCGAGGACCTGAACCAGTCCGGCTTCAAGATCACCAACCCGACGCTCCCCGAGCCCGATGCGGCGGGCCGGGCCGGCGGATGCGGGTCCTGCGGCAGCAACTCCGAGAACGGCGGGGGCTGCGGCTGCGGGCACTGACGGAAGGTTCCCGACGTCGGTCCGCGTCCCCGGGCCTCGCCCCTTCGCGGGGGGCCGCGTCCACTCCGGGTCCCTCGGGACCCCGTTCGGTCGCACCGGGCGGACGCCCGGACGGGAGAGGGGAACGACCGGCCCATGACCGAGACCGCGCTCGCGAGCGTCGACCTGAGGAAGGTCTACCACTCCCGCGGCGCGCCGGCGGTCGAGGCCCTCCGCGGGGTCACGATGGAGGTGCGCCGGGGGGAGCGGGTCGCGCTCTTGGGGCGGAACGGCGCGGGGAAGACGACGTTCCTCAAGATCGCCTCCACCCTCCTCAAGCCGACCTCGGGATCGGTCGCGCTCTTCGGGATCGACGTGGTCGCCCAGCCCGACCGGGCCCGCCCGTACATCGCGGTCGTGCCGCAGGAGGGCAAGCCGTTCTTCCACCTCTGCCCGCGGGAGCAGGTCTACACCTACCTGCGGGCGCGCGGGCTCTCGCGGGAGACCGCGCAGTCCCGGACGGCCGAGTCGCTCGAGCGGATGGGGCTCACCGAGGTCGCCGACCGGCTGTCGATCACCCTCTCGGGCGGGCAGCGCCAGCGGACGATGGTCGCGACGGTCATCGCCACGGAGGCGCCGCTCCTCTTCCTCGACGAGCCGACGATCGGCATGGACCCGTTCGCGCGCCGGGACGTCTGGGCCTCGCTCCGCGCGCTCACGCAGAAGGGCTCGACCATCCTGCTCACGACCCACTACCTGGACGAGGCCGAGGTGCTCAGCGACCGGCTCTACATCGTCGAGCACGGCTCGGTGCTCGTGAGCGGGACGGCCGAGGAGCTGAAGCGGTCGGTCGGGGGCACCCTCAAGGTCACGCTCGCGAACGGCGCCTCGCAGGTGGACCGCTTCCGCTCGTTCGGAGAGTGCGTGACCGACGGGGCGAACCTGACGGTCGTGGTGCTCCCGCACCGCCTCGGGGAGCTGATGGAGCTCGCGGTCCGCTCGCAGCTCACCGCGACGGTGGGACCCGTCACGCTGGAGGAGGCGTTCCTGCGCGCGGTCGGGAGGTCGATCGATGAGGAGTGAGCCGGCGCTCCGGGCCTTCCGGGGGACGACCGCCTTCCTCTGGACCGAGGTCCTCGTCCAGAAGAACGAGCGGCTCGCGATGGTGACGGCGATGCTCGTCCAGTCGGTGATCCTCGTCTTCGTCTACATCCTCAACCCGGGGCTGCTCGGCGTCGCCTTCGTCGGGGCGATCCTGTTCTCGACGTTCGCGATGGGCCAGCGGGTCCTGAACGAGGCCGCGTACCTGCGCATCGACCACAAGTCGATCGACTTCTACCTCGCGGGACCGCTGGCGCCCGAGGCGTACTTCCTCGGGATGTCGCTGGGGATCCTGGTCGTCTACATCCCGCCGGTGATCGTCGTCGGCGTCCTCGCGACACTGATCGTCCCGCTCACGCTCGCGACCGGCCTGCTGCTGCTCGGGCTCGCCGCGGTGCTCTGGGTCTTCTCGTCGTCGCTGGGCTACGTGTTCTCGACGTTCTTCCGGGACAACCGGGCGATCTGGGCCTACTCGAGCCTGTTCTTCAACGTCTTCGGCGTCCTCGTGCCGGTCTTCTACCCGCTCGGACTGTTCCCGGAGGCCCTCCGCCCCATCGTGCTCCTGATGCCGCCGAGCGCCGCGGCCGCGCTCGTCCAGGCCGCGATCGGGGTCACGTCCCTGACGGGGCCGCAGGTCGCGCTCGCGCTCGGCGGGCTCGCGGTCGAGACCGTCGCGATCTTCCTCTTCGCCATCTACTGGGCGCGACGGACCGTCCGGGGGGTGTAGATGGCGACGGAGACCCCGCGGCTCCCCTCGGTCCCGACGCGGGGCCGGGCCCTGCCGGCCTTCGGGATCGTCGGATGGCGCTGGATCTCGCGGAACCCGGCCGTGGCGATCACCCCGGTCCTGCTGCCGTTCATCTTCCTCTACTTCCTCTCGCTGATCTCGCCCCCCTCGCTGCTGCCCCTCGAGATCGTCGGCGCGATGCTGTTCACGATGCAGAACATCGGCAGCTGGACGCTCGGCGACAGCGCGTTCTGGCGGATCGAGTGCTCGCTGCAGGACCTGTTCGTCGCGAGCCCCCTGAGCCGGATCCGCTACCTGTTCGGGATCGCGTTCTCCAACCTCATCGCGATGATCCCGGCGCTCGCCGTCCTCACCGTGCTCCTCGCGTGGATCGGCGGGATGCGGGGCGTGCCGCTGACCCCGTTCGGCGCGCTGGCCCTCGTCGTCGCGCTCGGGACGATGTGGGTGCTGTTCTCGTCGGTGGGGATCGCGATCTCGAGCCGGGTGAAGACGCAGCGGGAGATCTGGCCGGTCGGCAACCTCACGTTCACGATCCTCGGGATGCTGAGCCCGCTGTACTACCCGCTCCGCGCGCTCCCGCCGATCTGGCAGGACGTGGCCCGGTTCCTGCCGACGACCTACGCGGCCCTGTTCGTCCAGGGGGCGCTCGGGATCACCCCGGCGACGCCGGAGGAGCTGGCCCTCTACGCGGGCCTCCTCGGTCTTTCGGCGGTGGTGGGCCTCGCCGTCACCCTCCGCATCTACAAGTGGGGCGAAACCTGAGCGCGCACCGCGAAACGTTCAAGCGGAGGGCCGCCATGTCCGGCGCGGTGCGCTCCCCGGACTTCGGTCGCTGGGCCTTCCGTCGGTTCCCGCGGGCCGAGCCTCGGCAGGGACGCTCTTCCGCTCCCTGCTGCCGTCGTCCCGGGGGCCGGCCGTAGCGAGCTCTACCGATGGGAAACAACGAGTTCGACGAGATCCTCTCCGCGCTCGACCGAGAGACCGCCCGGATCCGCGTCCGCGCTGAGCCGCGGCGCTACAACAAGCCGGCGACCGTGATCAGCGGGTTCCCGCCCGGGGTCGACCTCGTGGAGACGACCCGGGCGCTCAAGAACCGCCTCGCGACCGGCGGCTCGGTCGTCGACGGGGAGGTCTACCTCCAGGGGGACCACCGGGCGCGCATCCGCGACGAGCTGGCGCGCCTCGGGTTCGATCCCGAGACGATCGAGATCTCGGACGCGCCGCTGCCGAAGCGCGGGCGCCACGGGTAGGACGCCCGGCGGCGAACGGCGGCCATCCCACCCCTTCGCACGCAGAATCCGCGCGGGACTGTCCCGATTGTCGGGGCCGTCGAGGGTATATCCCCGGGAGGGTCGAACGGGGCGATCAACATGGCGGTGTACGCGCACCCCGATGTCCTGGTGGAGAACGACTGGCTGGCGCAGCACCTCAACGACCCGAAGGTGCGGGTGGCCGAGGTCGACTACGATCCGGCGGCCAACTACGACCTCGGGCACATCCCGGGCGCGGTCCTGTTCGACTGGAGGAAGGACATCAACGACCCGGTCGCCCGCGACATCCTCGCGCAGGACGCGGCGACCAAGCTGTTCCAG
>JASHWL010000041.1 GCA_030044105.1 Thermoplasmata archaeon | reverse complement strand
CCGAAGTACTCGGCGAACCGGCGCGTGGTCGTGAGCTCGAGCGTCGACCCTTTCGCCTCGGTGTGGACGAGGCCCAGGCCGCGGAGGTGCTGGACCTCCTCGTACGCGACGTCCCCGATCATCCGCACGAGGACGCTCTGCAGGACCGGCTGGTGGTAGGCGACGAGCGTGAGGGTCTTCAGGGTGCGGGGCGCCATCTCGACCGGCGTCACGGCGTGCACGGTCGGGACGAACCGCTCCTCGAGCTGCAGCGCGTAGCGGTCCCCGACGCGCCGGACCTCGAGCGCCGACTGGCGGTTCTCGTAGGTCTGCTGGAGCGTGCGGACGGCCCGCTGCACGGGCCGGAAGTCGTCCAGCCCGAGCGCGCCGGTGATCTCCTTGACGCTGAGGGGCTTCCCCGCGGCGAAGAGCACGGCCTCGACCTGCAGGACCAGGTCATCGAGCTTCGACGGCATCGCCTAGGCCTCCTCGGGCAGCGTGGGACGTGTGTCGAGCAGCCGGACCAGGAGGACCGGCGACTCGCCGAGGGACTCCTGGCGGAGCTCGATCGAGCGCTCGCGGGCGAGGAACAGGGCCGCCAGGAAGATCGCGACCAGGCGGTCGCGTCCGGAGAGCGGGTTCCAGAGGCCGAGGAGGGGGAACGGCTCGCCGATCGCATGTCGGAGCGCGGCCTCCCAGGTGTCGGCGAGGTCGTGCTCGGGGAGATCGCCGTGGACCAGGACCTCGGGGGGGGCGCGCTGCTCCTCGCGGAGGCGGTCGCGGAGCTCCTCGAGCCGCGTGGCGCGCCGGGCGTCGGCCTCGGCCTCGCCGAACGCGCGGACGAGCTCGAGCAGGGAGACCGGCCGGGTCTCGGGGTGGCGGACCATCTCGAGGAGCGGTGGGGGGTCGGCGGTCCCGAGCACGGCGGTCGTCACGTCGACCGCCTCCGGCGTCTCGAGCAGCGGCAGGTAGCCGTCGTCGGGGTAGGCTCCCGCCTCGCCGTCGGGCGCGGGCGGCGGCTCGCGGGTCTTCAGGACGGCCTCGGACTGGAGGTAGAGGATGCTCCACGCCATGTAGACCAGCCGGCCGGCGATCGCGAAGTTCACGCGCCCGTCGGCGCGGACCCGTTCGAGGTACGACTGCGTGAACTTCACGAGGTCGATCTCCCAGGGATCGAACTCCTCCTCCATCACGAGCTCGAACAGGAGCGCCGTCGCCTTCTGGAACTCGTCGGGGATGACGAGGTGGACGCCCTCCTTCAGGTTCTGCACGAGCGTCAGGTAGCGCTCGAGCAGGACCGAGGTGTCCTCCGCCTCCCCGAGCAGGGAGCGGTGGAAGACGAGGTAGCGCAGGACCTTCTCGGCGGCCTCGCGCGGGACCGCGTTCGGTCGGGCGAGGTCGGCCGCCTCGGTCTCGGAGATCGTCATCGCGCCTCCACCACCGGGGCCACGGGCTCGGGCTCGCGCGCGCCCTCCCGGCTCTCGACGTCGTGGATGTCGTCGAGCCGGATGCCGACCACGCGGGAGCACCCGTCCCCGTGCATGGTCACGCCGTAGAGGTGGCTCGCGAACTTGAGCGTCACCTTGCGCAGCGAGATCACGACGAACTGCGCGCGCTCGGCGTTCCGCCGGAGCATGCGGCCGACGTACTCGGCGTTGAGCCCGTCGAGCGACATGTCGACCTCATCGAACACGTAGAGCGGGCTCGGGTCGTAGCGCTGGAGCGCGAAGATGAAGGCGAGGCTCGCGAGCGACTTCTCGCCGCCGCTCAGCTGCTCGAGCCGGGCGACGGTCTTCCCGACCGGGCGCGCGCGGATGAGGAGGCCTCCGGCGAGCGGGTCGTCCGGGTTCTCCAGCACGATCTCGCCCTCGCCGCCCGCGCTGAGCTCCCCGTAGATCTCCCGGAAGTGACCGTCGACCTGGACGACGACCTCGCGGATCCTCTCGCGCTTCTTGGTCTCGATCTCGCCGACCAGGCTCGTGAGCTCGTTCTTCTCGGTGGTGAGCCGCTCCACCTCGCCGGAGAACTCGTCGAGCCGGCCCTTCTCCTGGTCGTACTCCTCGACGGCGCGCAGGTTGACGTCGCCCATCGTCGCGAGCTGCTGCTCGAGCGTCGTGACCTTGCGGCGGAGCTCGTCGACCGACATCGGCTTCTCGTCCGCCTCCGGCTCGGGGAACTGCGTCAGCGCCGCCTCGAGCTCGTGGAACTTCTGCTCGGCGACCGCGAGGCGGGTCTCCTCCGAGGTGAGGAGCGACTTCCGCGTCTCGAGGTTCGCCTGCGCCTCGCCGAGGCGGCGGGTCACCTCGAGGCGCTGCTCCTCGAGCTTCCGTTTCTTCTCCGCCGACGCCTGCTGCGCCTCGCTCTGCTTCGACTCGACGGACTTGAGGGCGTCGAGCGCCTCCTTGGCCTCGTGGACCGCCTTCTCGGTGCGGGCGATCTCCTTCTTCTTGGCGGCGCTCGACGCCCGGTGATCGTTCAGCTCCTTCCGCCGGCCCTCGAGGCCGGCGACGAGCGCGGCGAGCGAGGCTTTGGTCGCCTCGAGGTCGCCGTTGACCTGGACCCGCTCCTCCGAGGTCTTCTGGGCGGCCTCCTGGAGCGCGCGGAGCTTCGCCCCGAGCGCTTCCGGGAGCTGGCCGAGGTACTCTTCCTGGGCCGCACCGATCGAGCTCTTCAGCTCGGCGATGGCCGCGGCCAGCGTCGCGGCCGCCTGGTCGGCCTTCGTGAAGGCCGCCTCGCTCTTCGCCTGCTCCGCGGTCGCGGACGCGATCTGCTCCTCGGCCGCCTTCTTCCGGCCGCGGGCGGACACGAGGTCCTTCTCGAGGATCTGGCGGGTGGATTGCTGCGACTGGTCGCGGATGGACCGGGCGGCGAGCTCCTCGCTCACCGTGCGGATCCGCTCGGCGGTCTTCGTGAGCGTGGCCCGCGCGGCGCTGTCGGCCGCGCTCTTCTCGCGGAGCTCGTCGCCGAGCCGCTTCAGCTCCACGGCGCTGTCGGCGCCGCGGCCTTGGGCGCTGGGATCGAGATACCCGCCCGAGATCGCGCCGGTCGCCTCGATGAGGTCGCCCTGCAGCGTGACGAGCCGCACGCCGCCCATCTCGGCGCGCGCGCTGGCGAGGTCGTTCATCACGACGGTCTCGCCGAAGACGTACCAGAACGCGGGCCGGAAGTTCTCGTCGAACCGGACGAGGTCGATCGCGAACCCGGCCGCTCCCGAAGCCTTGGCGGCCACGAGCGACTTTCCGTGCGGCCGGCCCGGCAGCATCCGGTTGAGCGGGAGGAAGGTGGCGCGCCCGCGCTTCTCTTCCCGGAGGAGCTTGATGCACTCCTCCGCCACCTGGTCGGTCTCGACGACCAGCGCCTGGAACCGGTTCCCGCCGGCGACCTGCAGCGCGGTCTTGTGCTTCGGATCGAAATCGGCGAGCTCCTCGACGGTCCCGCGGATCCCGGCGACCTTCCCCAGGTTCCGCTGGGAGAGCAGGAAGTCGACGGCCGCCAGCTGGTTCGGGCGGGCGCCGGCCTCGGTGCGGGCCTTCAGCCGGGCGTCGAGCCCGAGGTACCGGCGGTTCAGCTCGCCGACCTCGCGCGCGAGACGCTCGGCGTCCGCGGTGAGCGCCTTCTCCTGGTTCTTGAGCGAGAAGAGCTCCTTCTGGAGGTCGCCGGTCGCGGCGCCCCCCGCGCCCTTCGGGGTCCCGCCGGTCTCCTTGAGGCGCAGCTCCAGGTCGCGGACCTCGACCTCCCGCTCCCGCAGGTCGTCCTGGGCCTGGGCGAGCGTGCGTTCCGCGGCCTCTTCGGTCGCGTGGGCGCTCTCCCGATCCTGCACCGCCTGCTGCCAGGCCTTCTGCTTCGCATCGTGCTGGCGCTGAAGTTCGAGCTGCTGCCGCCGCGTCGCGGCGAGCTTCTCGCCGGACTTTCCCGACGGGCCGGTGGCCGCGCGGATCCCGGCCGAGTGCTCCTCGGCCTCGTGCTCGAGCGTCGCGAGACGCTCCGCGAGCCCCGACTGGGCGGACTCGAGCTCGGCGCGCTGTGCGTCGTCGGCCCGGAGCGCCTTCTCGAGCTCCGCGACCTGCCCGTCCAGCCCCTCGAGCTCCTCCTTCAGGTGCTCGAGCGTCTGGTCGAGCCGCGCGAAGCCCATGCGTTTCTCGTCGAGCTCCGCCTTGAACTTGACCGCCGCCGCGCCGCCGGCCTCGGCGATCTCGCGGTCGACCGCGTCGATCGATCCCGCGAGCTCGCCCTGGCGCTGGGTGAGCTCGGAGCGGTTCGTCTCGAGCTTGGCGAGCTCGGCGCGCACGGTCTCGACCTGCTTGCGGCAGGTCGCCAGCTCCTGCTCCGCCATCCGGTGGCCCGCGCGGGCGAGGCGCGCCTCGGTCCGCCGCTTGTCGTCCTGGATCTGCTTGTACTGGATGGCCTGGAGCCGCTGGTTCTCGAGGCCGGAGAGGTGGCCCTTGATCTCCCCGAGCAGGGTCTGGATCCGGGTCAGGTTCTCGTCGAGGTCGACCCGCTTGGTCGCGGCCCGCTCAAGCTCCTCGTCGTACTGGCTGATGCCGGCGAGCCGCTCGAGGAGCCCGCGGCGGGGCACCGGGCCCA
The DNA here is from genome assembly GCA_030044105.1 of Thermoplasmata archaeon. Classification (GTDB taxonomy): domain Archaea; phylum Thermoplasmatota; class Thermoplasmata; order Lutacidiplasmatales; family UBA184; genus Lutacidiplasma. The sequence goes on along the minus strand of JASHWL010000041.1, from coordinate 5,265 downwards.
TGGTGACGATCTTGTTGACGTCGCCCTGCTGCACCAGGTTGTAGCCGTCGCCCGAGAGCCGGCCGTGCGCGAGCAGGGCGTCGATCTCGGTCTGGGTCGTGCGCTTGCCGTTGACGTAGAAGTACGAGTAGTAGCCGTCCGGGTCGCTCGGTGCGAGCTTGACGTAGCGCGTGACCTCGACCTCCGCGGACTCGACCGGCAGCATCTTGTCGGAGTTGTCGAAGACGAGCGAGACCTCGCACTCCGTCGCGGGCTTCTTGGACGCCCCGCCGTTGAAGAACAGGTGCGTGAGCCGCTCGGCGCGGAGCGCCTTCGAGCTGGTCGGCCCCAGGACGAACAGGATCGCGTCCGAGATGTTCGACTTGCCCATCCCGTTCGGGCCCGCCACCCCGGTGAACCCCGGCAGGAACGGGATCTCGGTCGCTCCGGAGAACGACTTGAAGTTCCGGACCTTGAGCCGCTTCAGGTACATCGAGCGCTCTCTCCTCGCGGGTTCCGGCTCTCTCGGCTCCGTCGCCGATTCCTGCCCGTTTGTCAGACAGTCGTCGGCGTTGCGGGCCACCCTTGTCAGCCGTTCTTATTTAACAGCACCGTTCCTCGCGACACGGTCCGGACCCCCGGATCGGCCCGAGCGCGCTCCGCCGCGTCCCGGGGCGCGAGATTCCCGGGAAGGGTATACGGGGCCCGGCGCTGGTCGGGAGGTGCCGCCGCTCCCGACGCCCGAGTTCGACTCGCTGCGCCTTCGGACGTCCGGGGGAAGCGTTCCCCTCGGGTACGCCCGGGAGCCGGGACGCATCTATCTCGTCGCTCGTTCCCGCGCGGCCGAGTGGCCGATCGATCTCCTCCGGACCGGGGCGGCCCGCCTCGATCTCCCGGACGGCGCCGTGACCGGCCGGCCCGATCTGGTCACGGACCCGGGCGAACGGGAGCGCGTGCTCGGGCTCTTTCGGGACCGGTACGGGCGCGACGCGTTCGCCCGCTGGTACGATCGTCCGGCCCGCGTGATCCGGGTCACGCTCGGCCCGGTCGGACCGGGCGCGGACGCCGGGTCGCCGGCGTACTACGCCTGGCTGCAGTCCGAGTTCGACAACGTCGCGGACGACTACGACCGACACATCACCGGCAATCGGATCAACCGGCTGCTCCGCGATCGATCGCTGGCGATCCTTCGGACGCGGTTCGCGGGCGCACGACGGCTTTTGGAGGTCGGGTGCGGCTCGGGCATGGAGACCCTCCCCCTGCTCGAGCTCGGGCACGAGGTGACCGCCGTGGACATCTCGGCGCGCATGCTGGCGACCGTGCGGCGCAAGGCCGAGGCCGCCGACGTCGGCTCCCGCCTCACGACGCGCGAACTCGCCGCCCGAGACCTCGCCCGCCTCCGGGAGACGGACGGCCCCGGGTCCTTCGACGCCGCCTACTCGACCTACGGGGCCCTCAACTGCGAGCCCGATCTCGGGCCGGTCGCGGGCGCCCTCGCCGACCTCCTGCGCCCGGGAGCCCCGTTCGTCACGGCCGTCTACAACCGCTGGTGCCTCTTCGAGCTCGCCGGCTACTCCCTGCGGATCCGCCCCGGCCGGGCGTTCGGGCGCGCGCGGAATCCGGTGCCGGTGGGGGCGTCCCGCTTCTGTGTCGACGTCTACGCGCACAGCGTTGGGGACTTCGAGCGCCTGCTCTCGCCCCGGTTCGAGCTCGAGCGTCTCGAGGCGGTGCCGGTGGTCTTGCCCCCGTCCGACCTGGTGGGCTACGCCGACCGGTTCGACCGCCATTTCGACCGTCTCGCGGGCTGGGACGCGCGACTCGGCCGTGTGTGGCCGTTCAACCGGCTCGGGGATCACTTCCTGATGACCTGGGTCCGGCGCCGATGAGCGGCGCCGCCCCCCCGGCCGCCCGAACCGGTCCGCGCGCCGTCGAGGCGTTCGAGTGGTCCGGGCGGCGCCTTCGGATCTACTCGGAGCGGCTCCCGATCAAGTACCTCCTCTCGAACCACGGGGTCTGCCTCGGGATCGACAGCGCGCGGCGTTCGATGCTGTTCCTCGCGTGCCGCGACGGGGTCTTCCTCCGCTTCCGGCCGGTGGGGGACACCGTCGTGGAGGACCTCGACTACGAGATCCCGGAGATCGCCCGCGCGCTCAGGGAGGGCGAAGCTCGACCGGAGCCGCCGTCGTGACCGCCGGGCGGCCCCGCTCGACCGGGCCCCACCGCGCCGGCGCGAGGAACCCTCGCATGAGCTTCGCATAGAACACCGGCGAGTAGAGCACGTTCCGCGCCCGGCCGCTGTTCATGTGCATGAGCAGCACGACCTCGCCGGAGTACGCGAGCTCCCGCGGGCTCCACCCCGACGCGGTCCGGATCGAGGCGCCCTGGAACTCGGCCCAGTGGGGGTCCGCCCGGTAGGTCCCGTGGTGCACCATGGAGTCCGGGACGTATCGGACCTGCTCCTTCCTCTGTCGGGCGGCCCGTTGCAGGTAGTAGGTCTCCCGGCCCTGGGCCGCGTCGGGCATCCCGGCCGAGAGCGCCCACGACCGTCCGAGCAGGGTCAGGCCGAGGGGAAGGCCGTACCGGAACCGGTGCCCCAACGCCATGCCCACGACCGCCGCCGTCCGGGGCCGGGCGTACTCCCGCCGTGCCCTCTCGTAGAAGTCCGGGCGGGCGATACGGACGTCGCTGTCGAGGAACACCACCGGGTCGGTGTCCGCCTCTCGGAGGGCGCGGTTGCGCGCCGATCCCAGTCCGGTCGAGTCCGAGAACACGCGGGCGCCCATCGAACGGGCGATCTCGAGCGTGCGGTCCGGGCTCGGGCGATCGACCACGATGAGGCAGTGGATCGGCAGGAGGCGACGGGCCGACTCGAGCGTCTCGGCCAGCGTTTCCGCGGAGCCGTAGGTGGCGACGAGGACGTCGATCGGGGGTCGACCGCCGAGGGAGCCTCCGGATCCGCCGCTCACGGGCTTCCGCCGGGAGGAGTTCCGCCGACGCTCTTTACCACGGTCCCCCGCTCCCGGGTCTCGGCCCGCGGACCCGCGAGCGCCGGGGTCGGCCGTCACTGCGGCTCCACGGCGATGTAGTTGAGGATCACCTCGACCGAGCTGTCGAGCACCACGCCCTGGAGGTCGAACTCGATCGTCGGCGAGGGCAGGTAGACATCGAACTCGACGGTCGAGAAGTCCGGCCCGTCTAGGGCGCCGAACGGAGCCGACCACCCGTAGAACGTCGGCTCGGCCCACGCGAGGGCTCCGATCCAGACCGCGGGGGCGGTCGCGTTCGGAGCGGGGAAGCCCGGGATCCCCTCGACCCGCACCGAGACCGTGATCGTGTAGTTCCCCGCGGGGAGCCCGAGCCCCGGCCCGTACCACACGGTGCCGATCGCCCCCGGATCGTTCTCCACGACCGACGCGTCCGCTGACCCGGCGTCGCGCGCGACCACGCCGACCGGTCCGGCCGCGAGCGAACCCCCGAAGTACGTCCCGCCTCCGGAGGGGCTCGGGCCGAGGACCTCCGCCGGACCGTGGTACCCGGCCTCGAACAGGAGAACCGTCCCGATCGACGACGACCAGACGACCGCGCGCACGCCGTAGACCGAGGGATCGTAGAGCGCGCTCGAGAGCCACCCGAGCACCGCGTCGGTCCGGTCCTCGGCGACGAGGACGTACGCCGGGGGATCCGAGAACGAGAAGGGGAGGTAGAGCTGCGGATCGGGATCCCACAGGAACGAGTAGGCGTTCGGATCGTTCGCCACGAGCGGAAAGAGGTCGTCGCTCGCGACCACCGTCGCCGACGCGGGGACGAGGGCCGCGAGCGCATCCACGTCGCCGCTCCCCGGCGGGGGTGTGAGCGAGAGCCGATAGGCCGAGCCGAGGCCGGCGTTCGACATCGCGGGGTTCACCGGGGTCAGCGCGACGTTGACCGCGAGGAGCACGGCGATCGCGGCGAGCACCGCGGCCCAGCCCTCGGGCCGCGATCGCGCGCGCGGGGGTCCACTCGGAGCCGCCACGCGCCGTTCCCGCAGCGATTCGACGATCCGTCGCGCCCGGGGCAGACCGAAGACGAAGGCGACCAGAACCGTGCTCCCGGCGATGAACCCGTACTGGAATCCCAGCGTCACGTAGTTCAGGTTCGCGCTGAAGAACGTGAAGACGAGCCAGGGGATCGAGAGCACGAGCGCGCGCGGCGCCAGCAACGGCACGAACGCGAGGAGCCCGAGGATCAGGAGCCAGTAGGCGACCTTCGGCTCGAATCCGAACCCGAAGTTCGGGAGCGAGAGTCCGAGGGCGGCCGGCGTCGCCCCGATCACGTAGCCGCTGACGCCGCTCGTCGGCGCCGCGTGCGGGACGAGCGCCGGCAGCAGCGAGACCCGGACCCAGAGCAGGATCCCGTAGGCCGCGCCGCTCGCGGCCATCAGGACGGCCGAGGCACGCACCCGCACGTCGCGCCACGATCGAACCAGCGCAGTGAACCCCCGTCGGGCACCCCCCGCGAAGGCGTCGCGAATCGCGCCGAGCGATCCGGCGCGGGGGAGGAGGGCCGCCAGCCCGACGCAGAACGCGACGAGCGGCGCGAACTCGAACGTCAGGAAGGCGACGAGCGCGACCGCAAACCCGGCGGCGTACCGGCCCCGGTTCCAGCACAGCACGAGCGAGAAGATCTCGAGCGGGAGGAACGCCTCCGGATGGAAGTCGTACAGATTCGAGGAGAGCGTGGGCGTCCAGCAGAGGTACGCCACCCCCGCGAGCAGACCGAGCCGCGCGGAACCGGTCACGTCGCGCGAGAGGTAGAACAGCGGGATCGCGGCGGCCGCGACCACGACCGCTTGCAGGCCGAGCAACGTCGCCTCGTAGGGCAGCGCGCCGTAGAGCGGGGCCACGAGGTAGAGCAGGAAGACGGAGTGCACCTCGAGCAGCGACCCGTAGCCGCCGGTCTCGACGTCCGCGGTCTCGTAGAGCGGACGGCCGTGGGCGGTGGTCCAGAGCGCCTGCTGGTACAGGCCCTGGTCCCACGTCGTCGTCTGGAACTCGATCGCGCGGAGCCAGGAGAGCGCGAACGCGACGGCGAAGTAGAGCACGACGGCCAGCAGCAGCCAGTGGGTGGGAGTCAGCCGCCCCAGGCGACGGGATCCGGCGTCGGTCCCCGTCATCGCGCGGCCGAGGTCGACGCGGGCGGGGCCGTCGCCGTGCGCTCGCGCTCGGGTTCCTCGTAGAGGCGACGGATCCGTTCGAACCGGCGGGACTGGAACGCCACGCGCGCGGGCGTTGTGATCGTGCGGAACTG
>JASHWL010000040.1 GCA_030044105.1 Thermoplasmata archaeon | reverse complement strand
ACGAACACGATGATGGCCAGGATCACCAGACCGGAGGTGACCGGGGCACTCGTGGCGGCCGACATCGGAGGTCGCGCCCAGTTTCGCCTGGTTCAAACCGTCTTCGGTGAATCGGCGGCCCGAGGCCCGGCCGCGGAAGGAGGGCGCGCCCGCCGTGGCTCGACCGAGCCCGGCGCGCACCGCCATTCCGAACCGGCGCCACGCCCCCGGTGGCGGATCACGCTCGAGACGACCTCCCGCGGGCCGCGAATCGCGCCCCCTCGGCGCGAGCCATCGCCATCGATACTGGGTTACCGACGTCTCCTATATAGTGCGCCGAGCGCGCGGTCGGCCGCGCCGGCCCCGGCGGACATCGAGGGGACGGAGGGTCGTGGCGCGCTCGACGGGTCACCGGGACCGCCCCGGGCCGTGGCGTCCCGAGCGCGCCGTCAAATCGAGTTCACCTCCGCCCTAAGTACCGAGCCGCCCCGATTCCTCCCCGAGGAGCTCGCATGCGGACGATCGGGGTCTTGGGCGGGATGGGACCCGTGGCCACGGTGGAGTTCCTGCACCGCCTGCTCACGCTCAGCCAGCGGGAGCACGGCGCGGTCCAGGACGGCCAGTACCCGCCGATCCTGACCTACTCGCTCGCGCTGCAGGGGTCGAGCGAACAGGGCGTCAAGAGCCCGCGGCTCCTGGCCCACGAGCTCGCTCACGGGATCGAGGTGCTCCAACAGGGCGGAGCGGACTTCGTGGTCATCCCGTGCAACACGGCGCATCGATTCGTGGCCCGGTTGCAGCGCGCGGTCTCCGTTCCGATCCTCAACATCGTGGACCTGACGGTCCGTGAGGTCGCGCGGCAGGGTCGCCGGCGCGTCGGCGTCCTCGCGTCCGAGAGCTCGCTCTCGGACGGGCTGTATGCCGAGCCGTTGCTGGCCGAGCGGATCGTCGCGGTCGATCCGACCGCGCTCGAGCGCACGGAGCTCACGCACGTGATCCTCGACGTCATGGGCGGCAAGCGCACGCTCTCCGACCGCCTCGTGGTCCAGCGGATCGTCGATCGGATGCGCCGCGCCGACGGGATCGACGGGCTCATCGTCGGGTGCACCGAACTCTCGCTCGTCCAGCCGGCGAGCGAGTACGCGGTGCCCGCGATCGACGCGATGGACGTCCTCGCGGAGGCCGCGGTCCGGAGCGCGTACGGCGCCGACGCGACGCTCCAGCCTGCGGGGATCGCGAGCCGCTCGGCGCCCGCGGTCGTTCCGGCGGCATAATCGCCGGCCGAGGCGCGCGCGGGCGCCGAGGCCCCGGGGTCCGGCGTCCCGTTCAGACGGAATCCTATATAGGGGGACCGGGTCGGCGCGGCCAGGAGTCCCCAATGCGGAGAAGCACCGTCCTCACGATCGTCGTGGCCGGCGTCCTGGTAGCATCCGCGAGCGCGTACGTGGTCTCGCTCTCCATCGCTGCCCACGAGGCCGGCGGCGCGAGTCCGCCGGTCGTCCCCGTGGCTCAGCTCCCCCACATCGGACAGCCGATCTCGGGGGCCACCGCGCTCGGGTCCTCGGTAGCGACCGCGGTTACCTGCCCCGAACCCACCGACGAGTGCTCCTCGTCCTACAACTGGGGCGGCTACATCGTGACGGCGGCCGCGGGCTCGGTGAGCGAGGTCTCGGGCAGCTGGAAGGTCCCGGCGGTCACCGGCGCGTCGGGCACCTCCTGCCCCGACACGCAGAAGGAGTGGCTGGCGAACGCGCTGTGGGTGGGGATCGACGGGTTCAACGACGGAACCGTCGAGCAGACCGGCACCGAGTCCGAGTGCTTCTACGGCCACGTCTACTACTACGCCTGGTACGAGTTCTACCCGGGGGCCCCCAAGACCGCGACGTTCACCGTCTCCGCGGGAGACTCCATCTCCGCCTCGGTCTCCTACACCGGGGTCACGCTCGCGGGCGTGCTGAAGTTCCAGACGACGCTGACCGACCTGACCACGGGCAACACGCTCACGAGCCCGAAGACCGGAGTGAGCGGCGCGGACCGGGACAGCGCCGAGTGGATCAGCGAGTCCCCGTACTACGACGGGATCCTCGGGTTGACCCCGGTGTCGAGCGTGAAGTTCACGGGAGCCTCGGCCAGCATCGGCGGCGTCACCGGATCGATCGGCAGCTGGGGCACGAGCGTGTACTGGGCGGTGCTGGTGGACTACTACTTCCCCGACGATCCGGTCCTGAAGTACGTCAAGGACCTACCGTCCGCTCTCAACAAGGCCGGCAACAGCTTCACGTTCGCGTGGAAGGGCTCGGGTCCGTAGCCGCGGTACCCGGAGGTCGCGGTTCCCGCGGCCCGCCCGAGCCCGCGCTCCCGCCGGCCGCGATCGACCGCGCGCGGGGGCGCCCGACTACGAGTTCGTCTCTTCCTTGGTGGAGTCGTCGGAGCCCTTGACGCCCTTCTTCACGCCCTGCCCGAACCCCTTGATCCCGCCCACGAGTCCCCGACCGGCCTTGCCGAGCACCTCGCCGGTCTCCTTCGCGACGTGACCCGTCTCCGCGCCGGCGCGCTGCATCGTCCCGACGACCCGACCGCACGCACTGCACGTCTTCGCCTCGGGCGCGAGTTCCGCCCCACATCCTTCGCACTTCATGGAAGGCCCCGATCTCGCGACAGCGCCGGTCTATTCATCGCTTCGCCCCCTCGTCCACGTTCCGGCGGGGACCCGACTCGGAGCCGCCGGCTCCGTCCGCCGTGAGGGCGGCCCGAACCTCCTCGTCCGAGACGGGGGCGAAGTCCCGGAACCACTCCCCGACGGCCGACATGTCGGAGGGCGTGCGCAGCACTTCGACCTCGTCGGCCTCGGCGCGGAGCGTGGGCACCACCTCCGCCGGAGCGACCCCGAGGGCCACAATGATCCGGTCCGGCCCACGCCGGCGGAGAGCGCGCAGCGCCGCGCGCATCGTGCCGCCGGTGGCCACCCCGTCGTCCACCACGACGACCGTCCGGCCCGCGACGGGAACCGGCGGCCGACCTCCGCGGAGGACGCGGGCGCGCCGGGCCACTTCGGCGCGCGCCCGGGCGATGATCGGGGCCATCTGCTCAATTGAGTAGCCCTCGCGTCGGGCGCGCTCGGCGTCGAACTCGACGAGGTCGGGTTCCGCGACCGCGCCGAGGCCATATTCCGGGAAGCCGGGGGCGCCGATCTTGCGGACGACCAGGAGGTCGAGATCCGCGGCAAGGGCCCGGGCGATCTCTCGCCCGACCGGCACCCCGCCCCGCGGGATGCCGAGGACCAAAGGATGGCGCGGTCGGAGCGGGATCAACCGGCGTCCGAGCAGGTCCCCCGCCTCGACACGGTCCCGAAGCACACGAGATCGCCCGATCTCCTGCTCCATCGGTAGCAGGGGAGCCCGCGGGATGACTTGGCTCTCCCGGTCGCGTCGAGCTCGGCGCGACGGCCGGGAGAGTCCCCTCGCCGGTCGCCTCCGCCCCGCAGAGCGCGACCGGTTCGGCCGAGGCGGCAACCGTCAACTACCTCGGGCACGGTCCGGAGCTCCGTGAGCGAGAACGGACCTCGGGAGGGCACGCGCGATCTCCCCCGCCGCGACCCCGAGGCCGGGCGCCGCGGGGTCGACGCCGGGTCGCTGACGGGGGCGGCGTACGATACGGTCGGGCGGCAGCAGCGGCGCCGCGTGCGCGAGGTGCTCGAGCTCGCCCGGGAAGGCCTCTCTCCCGAGGAAGTCGTCCGTCGGTACGGCCGCGATCACCCGGCCGAGCGACCCCCGACCGTCGGCGAGGTCGAGGAGATCGTGGCGGCCGGCACGCCGCACGCGGCCTCCGCCCGCCCGCGCCGCGCGGCGTGAGGTCGCCTCGACGGGTCCGCGGCCGATCGGCTAGCCCCGGAAGTCCACGTTGATGGCGCAGCACCGGACGCAACCGGGGTACAGCCCCCGCGCGTCCAGTTTTTCGCGGAACGTCCGCGCCCTGTCCCCGTTCCACAGCTGCTCGATCGGCGCGTCCCGCACGTTGCCGATCGAGTAGGAGATCCACTGGTCCGGGCAGAACACGACCTCGCCGCTCGCCTTGATCGTGGGGTTCATCCACGGTCGGCTGCAGTGGCCCACCACGCTGTAGTTGAGGTCCGAGTAGTAGTGGGCCGCCTGCTCCTCGTTCAGGTTCGGGCGGATGTCCACGCGGTAGGGGAAGTACCGCCGTTGGACCTCGCGCAGTTCCCGGGCGACCCGACGGCCGTACTCCGCGCCGGGCACGGGCATCACGTGCGCGTCCGCGCCGTGGTCCTCGATCCCGAAGTCCGCCTTGAGCGCCTGCGCGTGGACCAGGGCGGTCGCCGGGTCGGCGAACCAGAGGTGCTGGAACCGGACCTCGTCGAACCCGACCGACCGCGCGGTCTCCACGACCTCGTTCATCCGGCCGAGGATGCCGCTGGTGACCGTGGAGTTGACGGCGAAGAGCGGCGTCGTCCGCTCGCCGCGGAGCGCGATCAACTGGCGGATCGTCTCCGTGGTCTTCCGGAACATGCCCTTGCCCCGGATCGCGTCGTGGACGTCCTGGGGGCCGTCGATCGAGACGACGATCGTCCGTACCCGGGTCGCGGCGATGCGCTCGAGCCACCCGGGTCGCGAGTCGAGCAGCGTGCCGTTCGTCGTGAACGAGCAGGTCATGCCGAGGCGCGAGGCGTACTCGAGCACCTCGATCGTGTCCGGTCGGGCGAACGTTTCGGCCCCGGACAGGTGCAGGTGCTCGACCTTCCCCTTCACCCCGTCGAGGATCCGGAAGATCTCGTCCTTGGTGAGCTGCTTCGACCACAGTGGGTCGCCGTTCCGGATCAGCGTGGGGGCGACGCCGTTCGTCCCGTACCACCAGCACATCGGGCAGCGCAGGTTGCACAGGATCGTCATCTCGATGTTGAGCGTCCGGAGGGTCCCCGCCTCGGGGGTCCGGAACAGGTAGGAGAGGCCATCGCGGGCCCGGAGCCCACGCCCGACC
>JASHWL010000222.1 GCA_030044105.1 Thermoplasmata archaeon | reverse complement strand
AGGAACCTCTGGAAGGAGTCCTCCCGCAGGGCGGCGAACGCCGGCGGATCGTGGAGTTCCCGCGACGCGGTCTGGACCTGACCGGCCGAGAGCCACTCGTCGAATTTCGGCGTGGAAGAGGCCATCGGATTTACACACTCGGGTGTGGTTATAACGTGTGGCCCGATGCGGGCCCCGATGAGCGGACCGGCCCGTCGGAGGCCTCGCGCTCTCCGGGATCGGCCCCGCCCTCCCCAGGACCGGGACGAGGCTCGGGCCCCCGGGGGTGGTGGCCGCGAAATCGAGGTGGTCGGCGATTTATACGGTCCGCCGCCTGCATCGGGCGAAGGCGAGACCCGTGGCCTACGACATGTACCAGGAAGTGATCCTGGCACACTACCGCTCCCCCCACAACTACGGCCCGCTCGAGGGGGCCGACCGGGTGGGCGAGGAGTCCAACCCGACGTGCGGGGACCACATCACGCTCCGCCTCAAGGTCGACCCGGCGAGCCACCGCATCGACCAGGTCCGGTTCGAAGGCGACGGCTGCGCCATCAGCATGGCGTCCGCGTCCATGCTCACCGACCGGATCGCGGGCCTCCCGCTGGACGAGGCCGGTCGCCTGTCGGGCGACGACGTCCTGAAGGCGCTCGGGATCCCGCTCTCCCCGGTGCGGGTGAAGTGCGCCCTGACCGGGTTCGTCGCGCTCGGGCGCGCCCTGCATCCCGCCGCCCCGTCGACCGCTTCCCCGGCCTGAATCTTTGCGTTCGGGACCGTTTTATAGACGGCCGGCGGTCCAACCGCCGAGGCGGGTCCTCCTCGGGCCCGGAGCGCGTTGGTCACCGTCGACCCAGACATCTGCGTGCTGTGCGGTCTCTGCACCGGCGTGTGCCCGCCCAACGCGATGGAGCTGACCCCGACGCGCCTCGCAGTGCTCCCGAACTGCACCGAGTGCGGCTGGTGCGTGCCCTACTGCCCGGTCGGCGCGATCTCGGGAGGTCGCCCCGTCGTGCGCCGGGGGCGCCGGGATGACTGATCGGGCCGGCCCCCGTCGCACGACGGGGGAAACTCCGCGGGTCCTGCTCGTGGATCCGTACCTCGCCCGGACGGACCCGATGGAACGCAAGTTCGTCGAGCTCTACCCGTCGCTAGGCCTTCTCACGCTGGGGGCGTATCTGCGCGGCCAGCGAATCGACGTCGACCTGGTCGACCTCACGTTCGCCCGCGACGCCCGCCCGGCCGGCGCGCGCATCCGGAGCTTCCGGCCGCACATCGTCGGCGTCCACACGAAGACGCTGACGCACGATCGCGCGCTGGAGGTCGGTCGCATGGCGCGCGATCTCGGAGCCTTCGCGGTCGCCGGCGGCCCGGACGCGGCGAGCCGGCCGGAGGAGTACCTGTCCCACGGGTTCGACGCCGTCGTGCCCGGGGAAGGCGAGGCGACCCTCGCGGAGCTCGCGCGATCCGTGGCAGCCGGAGCGGATCCCGCCGGCACGCCGGGCGTGCTGGTGCGTCGCGAGGGCCGCACCATCCGCGGACCGCCCCGACCGTTCCTCCGCAGCCTGGACGCCCTGCCGCTTCCCGCCTGGGACCTGGTCGACATGGAGGAGTACCTCGGGCGATGGCAGCGATCGACGGGTGAGCGTCGGGCGGCCGTGCTGACCTCGCGCGGGTGTCCCTTCGACTGCTCCTGGTGCTCGAAGCCGACGTTCGGCCGCACCTTCCGCCAGCAGAGCCCGGAGCGCGTGGTCGAGGAGCTCCGCGCCCTCCGGGAACTCTACCACGTCGACTACGTCCGGTTCTGCGACGACGTCTTCGGCGTGTCGCGCCCCTGGATCGATCGGCTGCTCTCCCTGCTCGCCGAGGAGCGGCTCGACCTCCGGTGGGAGTGCCTGGCGCGCGTCGATCTCCTCAAGCCGGAGCTGCTCCACCGCATGCGGGCGACGGGGCTGGCCCGGGTGTACGTCGGTGTGGAGTCGGGCAGCCAGAAGATGCTCGATCTGATGAACCGCGGTACCCGGCTCGCCCAGGTCGAGCGGACCGCGGCGGCGCTCCGACAGGAGGGCGTGCGGCAGTTCTGGTTCCTGATGCTCGGCTACCCGGGCGAGACGCTCGAGGACATCGAGGCCACACTCCAGCTCTTCCGCCGGTTCAGCCCCGAGGAGTACTCCGTCTCGATCGCGGTCCCCGTCCCGGGCACCCGCTTCCACGAGGCAGTGCGGAACCGGCTCACCGGCCGGTCCCGCTCCTCTCGGGGGTCCGGCGGTCGCGCGCTCCTCTACGAGGCGGCGTACCCCGAGACCCTCTACCGGTGGGAGCAGGCCCGATTCGGCCTCGAGGCCGCGCTCGGCCGGGCGCGCGGGCGGCTCTCGCCGCGCGTCGTGGAGCGGATCGGGCACGTCGCCGACCGGTTCCACGAGAAGGTCGCGACGCCGCTGCTCACGGGGAAGCGGGGGCCGGCGGCCTAACCGGGCGGGGCGTCGGCCCGCGCCCGACCGGAGCGCGCGTGGATCGGGCACGGTTTGGGCAGGCGGCAGAGCCGGCACTTCTCGGGCGCCACGGGCGGGATCGGCTTCTGCATCCGTCCGTACTTGCGGCGCGGCATCGACCGGGTCCGCCCCGCAACGCGGTGGCCTTTTTCATAGTGGCGGGCCACGGGGAGCGCGGGCACGACCTTTTGAGCGCCTTCGCCCCGGAGGCGTCGTGGCGCTCGCGGGGGGGCGCGCGACCGCCGGCGGGACCGC
>JASHWL010000039.1 GCA_030044105.1 Thermoplasmata archaeon | reverse complement strand
CCGTCCGCGAAGCGCGACGTCACGTTGTCGAGCGTGTCGTAGAAGAGGAGCTTCCCCTTGTCGATGAGCGCGACCTCGTCGCAGACGTCGACGACCTCGCTCAGGATGTGGCTGCTCATGAAGATCAGGCGCTGGCTCTTCTTGAGGTCGCGGACGATCGCGCGTACCTCCGCCATGCCCCGGGGGTCGAGCCCCGTGGACGGCTCGTCGAGGATCAGGACGTCGGGGTCGTGGACGAGGGCGGCGGCGATGTTGATCCGTTGCTTCATCCCCTTCGAGAACCGACCGACCTTCTGGTCGGCCCACTCGGTCATCTTGACCTCTCCGAGGACCGTCCGGATCCGGTCCTTCCGGTCCGCCGGCGGGATGCCGCGCAGATCGGCGACCATCCCGAGCGCCTCGTTGGGCGTGAGCGACGGGTAGATCTCCGGGCTCTCGATCAGGACGCCGGCGTCCGCGAGCGCGTGCTTCCGATCGCCACGGGAGGAGACGCCGTTGATGAACGCCTCGCCCCGTGTGGGGAAGATCATGTCGGTGAGCAGCTTCAGGGTGGTCGTCTTGCCGGCGCCGTTCGGCCCGAGGAACCCCACGCACTTCGTGCCCTCGATCTTGAGGTTGAGGGCATTGAGGGCGGTGAACCGGCCGAACTGCTTGGTCAGATCCCGGGCCTCGAGACTCGGTGACATCAGGGGCTCCGGTGCGGACCGGCGTGTGCCGCGGGACCTGAAAAGCGCGCGGGGTTCCGTGCGACGGTGTGGCGCGCGGTCCCGTTCGCGTTCGGCCGACTACGGGACGGCCGGGCGCGGAGTCCCGATCGTGACCCAGCGCAGGGAGAGCGAGTTGGCCACCACCAGGGTAGAGGAGAGCGCCATGGCGACCGCTCCCGCGATCGGCAGGACCGCGTAGACCCCGAACCCGAGCGCCGGCACGAGCGCGCCCGCGGCGATCGGCAGCAGGACCGCGTTGTACCCGATCGCCCAGGCGATGTTCGAGCGCACCTTCGCCACCGTCCGTCGCGCCAGCCGCAGCGCGAGCGCCACTCCGCCGAAGTCCGAGCGCACGAGGACGACCTGACCGGCCTCCTTGGCCACGTCGGTCCCGGAGCCGATCGCGATGCCGAGATCCGCCGCGGCCAGTGCCGGAGCATCGTTGATCCCGTCCCCGACGAAGGCGACCCGGTGGCCGGCGGTCTGAAGGGAGCGCAGCAGCGCGAGCTTCCCTGCGGGCGTGAGGAGGGCATGCACCTCGGCGATCGCCGCTTCCCGAGCGATCGAGGAGGCGGCGGCGGGTCCGTCCCCCGTGGCGATCACGATCCGGATCCCGTCCTGTCCGAGCGCCGCGACCGCCTCCCGCGCGCCGGGCCGAAGCGTGTCCGAGAACGCGAGGACCCCCTGCGGATCGCCGTCCTTCAGGACGATCGCGACCGATCGACCTTCCGAAGCGAGCGCCGACGCGGCCTCCCCCACCGGGCCCGAGCCTTCGCGCTGTGCCGACGGATCGAGGCGCCGGACCTCGACCAGCGAGCCCGCGACCTCCCCTCGCACGCCGACGCCGGGCTCGGACCGAACGCCGACCGCCGCCGGGATCGGGAGCGACCGCGCCCGCGCGGCGTCCTCGACCGCGCGGGCGAGGGGATGCTCGGATCCCGATTCGACGGCGGCCGCGAGGGCGAGCGCGTCCGCGTCCGCTCGTCCTCCGAGCGGTCGGACTTCCACGAGCGTCGGCTTGCCTTCGGTCAGCGTTCCGGTCTTGTCGGTGAGGACGAGGTCGACCCGCGCGGCGCGCTCGAGGGCGTCCTCCCCCCGGAACAGCACGCCTTCCTCCGCCGCCCGGCCCGACCCGACGACGATGGCCGCCGGCGTCGCGAGCCCGAAGGCGCACGGGCAGGCGATGATCACGACGCTGACGAACACGAGGAGCCCCACGGTGGGGCCCGCGCGCCCGAGGACCGCCCACCCGAGCCCGGCCGCGACTCCGAGCACGAGCACGCACGGTACGAACACGGCGGCGATCCGGTCGGCGGTGCGCTGGAGCGGGACGCGGGACATCTCCGCGTCGGACAGGAGCCGGCCCACTTGCGCCGCGAACGTGTCGGTCCCGACGGCGACCGCGGCGACGTCGACCAACCCGTCGAGGTTGAGCGCCCCCGCGACGACCCGCTCCCCCGGCGACCGGGCCACCGGCAGCGACTCGCCGGTGAGCAGCGACTCGTCTACGGTCGTCCGGCCTTCGCGGACCACGCCGTCCACCGGGAACCGCCCGCCGGGGCGGATCCGGAGCCGGTCGCCCGGCCGGACCTCGGTGACGTCGATCGTATGCTCGGCGCCCGCCTCGATCCGCGTCGCGGTCGAGGGAAGGAGATCCCGGAGCCGAGCGAGCGCCGAGCCCGCGCGCGCGCGGGTCCGATGCTCGAGGTAGTTGCCCGTGAGGATCAGCGTGACGATCAGCGCCGACGCGTCGAAGTACGAGCCGGGCAGCCCGCGCCCCGGGAGCAGGAGCGCCGCGAGGCTGTAGCCGTACGCCGCGCTGGAGCCCACGGCGATGAGGAGGTCCATGTTCCAGGACCGGTCCGCGATCGCGTCGCGGGCGCCCCGATAGAACACGGCGCCCGGATAGAACTGGACGACGGTCGCGAGCGCCGCCGCGAGGGCCCACGCGTCCCGGGAGCCCACGGCGTAGGTGAGGACCACGACCGCGAGGGCCAGGGGCCACGCCACGGCGATCCGACGCCCCAAGTCCCGCTGGGCCCGCGCCGGGTCCGCGAACTGGTCCCGACACGTTTCCGAGCAGAAGTAGTAGGTCCGGTTGTCGCGGAACAGGTGGAGCGACTCCGGTCGCTCCTCCACAAACATCCCGCAGACCGGATCGGTCGCCATCGGCCGGCCCTCCGGGGCGTCCGCGGGGCGCGCGGTTCAGGCCGAACGATGGTGCTTCTGGTCGTACGAAGCTTGGCACGCGACGGAGCAGAAGTAGACGGTCTCGCTGCCGTACGTGCCGTGGGCGGCGGCGGTCGTGCTCTCGATGACCATGCCGCAGACCGGGTCCTTGACCTTCATCGGCCGGCGGAGCCGGCGGCGGCTTATAGGCGCGTCGCGGGCGAAAACGGCTTACCCCGCGACGGGGTGAGGCTCCGAGAATGGTCGAGGAGCTCACGGCCGCGAAGGTCGCCGCGA
>JASHWL010000221.1 GCA_030044105.1 Thermoplasmata archaeon | reverse complement strand
ACCTCGACCGGGCCGCCGCGCGCGCGTTACGTCCGGGCTGAGGAGCCCTTGACCGCCGACTTCGAGGCCACCGCGGTCGGGTCCCAGAGCCGGATCCCGCCGAGGATCGCGTTGCGGTTGTCGCCGCGCTCGGACTTCGGGGGCAGCTCGCGGAGCTTGCGCTCGTTCCCGCCGCCGATCACCACGTACTCGGGCTCCAGTGCCGCGGTCAGGAGGCGCGTGACGTCCTGCACCTCCTTCTGCCACTTCTTGCGACCGAGCCGCTCCAGGGCCGCCTCGCCGACGTAGTCCTCGTACGTCCGGCCCTTCTTGTACGGAAGATGCGCGAGCTCCATCGCCTCGATCTCGCCGTCGAGCACGAGCGCCGTGCCGAGTCCCGTACCGAGCCCGAGGAACAGCATCCGCCCGCCGTGGTAGCTCCCGAGCGCCTGCATCGCCGCATCGTTCAGGATGCGGGTCGGGCGGTGGAACGCGGCCTCGAAATCGAAGCCGGCCCATCCTCGCCCCAGGTGCGCCGGCTCCGACACAATCCGCCCCCGCACGACGATCCCGGGGTACCCGATCGAGACCCGATCGAACCGGGCCCCCCGCAGCACCGGCCGCAACTTTCGCAGCATCTTCCGCGGCGTCAGTCGGTCGCCCGACGGCACCTCGACCTCGTCCGGCCGGTCCGGAAGGGCGACCTTCACGTGGCTCCCCCCGATGTCCAGGACCAAGATCCGGAGCGCGAGGCGACGCCGCGGCGGCATGGCTCGGCGCGGGCGTCACGCGCCCATTAGGTCTCGGGTCGTGCGACGGCCGCGAGACCATCCGGCAGCGACCCCGCGGGCTCGTCCGCCGCGAACTTCACGTGCTCCGTGATCGGAGCCCCCGCGACCGTCACCGATCCGGACGATGGGGTCGACGCGTATCCCGAGGCGCTCACCGAGAACGCGTACGTCCCGTTGGAGATCGCGAACGTGATCTTGGAGCCGGTACCGGTCTTCGTGACCCCGTTCAGCGTGACGCTCCAGAGCGTCCCCGACGGGAGCCCTTTCTCCTCGAAAGAGACGTGGTACGTGACCAGCGTCCACTTCAGGGCGACCGTCGCGGCGATCTCCGCTTCGCCGGTCGCGAGGAGGTCGACGCTCCCGGAATAGGAGCGGTTGAGCGAATAGTTCGCGACCGATCCGATCGTGTAGGGGTACGTGCCGGGCGCCAGGCCGGCGAAGGAGAGCGAGCCTCCCGTACCGCTCTTCGTCACGCCGTCGAGCGTGACCGACCACTCGGTCTTCCACGCGGACTTGAGGCCTTTCTCGGTGAACTTGACCGTGAACTTGGTGGGGGACCAGCCGACCGCGATCGTGGGATCGGTCTCGCGGACCGGCCCCGAGGAGGCCCCCGTCGTGATGTGGT
This sequence comes from Thermoplasmata archaeon, assembly GCA_030044105.1. Taxonomy (GTDB): domain Archaea; phylum Thermoplasmatota; class Thermoplasmata; order Lutacidiplasmatales; family UBA184; genus Lutacidiplasma. Next base: position 1,394 of record JASHWL010000221.1, on the reverse strand, counting down.
ACTTCGCGACGCTCGCGATCGCGTAGCTGTAGTTCCCCGTCGCCCAGCCGAAGGAGATCGTCGCGGTCGTGTTCTTGAGCGACAGGGCGACCCCCTTGTCCGGGGTCACCGTGATGTTCCAGCTCTGTCCCGCCGGCAGTCCGGCCTCCGTGAAGTTCAGGAAGTAGGTGAGCGGGTGCCAGCCGCTCCCGTAGAACGCCCAGCTATTCTCCCACAGCACGGCCGCGCTCGTGCTGTTCAATCCGCTGAACATCACGACCGTCTGCGTCGCGGGGTCGTAGCCCATCGCCTCCCCGAAGCGCGGCTGCGGGGAGACCGGCAGCGTCGGCGTGAGGTTGCTCCAGACCCCATCCGAGAACGCCCAGGTGAAGTTCTGCGTCGCGTTGTAGGACTTGTAGCCGTTCGCCTGGCCGCCGAAGATGATCACGTCGCCCGCCGCGGAGTCGTTCGCGATCCCGGCCTCCCAACGCCCCGGCGGGGTGCCGTGTATGGACGCGGTCGCCGTGATGTTCGTCCACGTGCCGGCGTGGAAGGTCCACGTGTCGTTGAGGTGCGGGCACTCCCTCGGCGTGCACGAACCGTTCGCAGTGGAGGTACCGTTCACGGCGCCGCCGTAGAGGAGGACGTACCCCGCGCTGCTGTCGTAGACCATGCTCGCTCCGAAGCGCGCGCTCGGGTGGGGGGCCGCGTAGTTGGTGAGGTTCGTCCACGTGCCGCCACTGAACGCCCACGTCTGGTTGGTCGAGTGGAGGGTGAGGTACGAGTGGCCCGTGTAGGTCGGTCCCTCTCCGTAGACGCCCCCGAAGAGGACGACGTAATCGTCGCCGGGGGCCGCGTCGTACGTGCAGCTCGGGTACTGAAGTCCCGGGGGAGAATCCGCCGGATTCGTGACGTTGGTCCAGACGCCGCCCTTGAACGTCCACGTGAGGTCGCGGTCGATGTCGGGGGTACCGATGCCACCACGCCCACCCCCGTAGAGGAGCACGTAGCCATCCTTCCAGTCGTAGGTGAGGCACGCGAACGAGACGATCGGCGGGATCACCTTCGGGTGGAGCTGGACCCAGTTGCCGTCCTCGAACGCCCACGTGTCGTTCTGGCCTCCGAACAGCAGCGGGTAGCCGTCGGCCGCGTCGTAGGTGACCTCCGCCCCCCAGCGGTGCACCGGCACCGGAAGCGAGGTCAGCGTCGAGGACGAGGGCAGATCGCCCGACGAGCATGACATCTGGGCAACTCCGGACGACGCGACGCAGGAGGCGCTCGAGCCGTCCGCGGGCCCCGCGCCGCGCGCGCTTCGGAGCGAGCATGGTCTACGACAGCAGCGCGGGGTACGTCCTCCTCTACGGCGGCGCCGTGAACGGTACCTCCACTGCGAACGGTTCGTGCACGCCGAGGGA
>JASHWL010000220.1 GCA_030044105.1 Thermoplasmata archaeon | reverse complement strand
GTCGTCGCGCTGTCGGTCACCTTGATCTCGAAGTCGTAGTAGTCCCCGGCGGTCAGCGCGCCGGCCGCGATCGCGCAGGTGAGTGCCGCGTCGGCGGCTCCCCCGGTCCCCGAGTTGACCGCGCACTGCGTCGCCTTCGCGAACGCGGCCCCGTCCTTGGAGACGAGCCACGTCCACGCGTACGGCGCGGTGCCGGTCGTGGGCAGGTGGGACTTCACGGTGAGCGCTTGGTTCTCGTCGAGGGCCGGCCGGTTCACGGTCGGTCGCGCGCCGGCGCCGAGCGTGGACGCCACCGACACCGTCGCCGGTGACACGGAGGTCGTGGTCTCGTGGGCCGAAGCGCTGTCGGTGACGGAGAGCTCGAAGGCGTAGGAGTCCCCCGCGGTGAGCGTCGACGCTGCGACCGCGCACGTGACCGTGCCCGCCGTGGCCGACGAGCCCGAACTCACCGCGCACACGGTCGCCGCGGTCCACGCCGCGTCGTCGACCGACATCAGCCACGCCCAGGAGTACGGCGCCGTACCGGTCGCCGTGAGAGTGCTGGTGAGGGTGAGCGCCTGGTTCCGGTCGAGTGCCGACGCGCTCGCGGTGGGCGTCGACGGCGCGGTCAGGGCCGAGTTCACGGCGACCAGCGGAGACGAGGGCGACGTCGTGGTCTCGGCCGGGCTCGCAGAGTCCGTGACCTGAAGACGGAAGGCGTAGTTCGCGCCGATCGGAAGGGCCCCGGGGCCGGCGACGCACGACTCGGTCGCACCGGCGGAGGCGCCGCTGCCGCTGTTGGCGGAGCACTGGGTCGCCGTCGCGAACGTGCCGCCGTTCACGGAGATCTGCCAGACCCACGAGTACGGTGCGACGCCGGTGGTCGGCACCTCGGCCTCGACCGTCAGGGTCTGGTCCGCATCGAGAGCCGTCGCGCTGACGGTCGGGGCGGCCGGAGCGGTGAGCGGCGCGTACACCTCGACCGAGGCCGAGTGCATCGACGTCAGCGTGACCGTGTTCGTGGACCCATCCGAGACCTGGAGCTCGAACTCGTAGGTTGCCCCGACCGTGAGCGTGTCGGCGGCGATCGCGCACGACACCGCTGCGCCCGGACCGGCCCCGATGCCGCTCCCTACGGCGCAGAGCATGGTCGGAGCGTAGCCACCGCCGTTCTCGGAGACGAGCCAGGTCCAGGAGAACGCCGGCACGCCCGTCGTGGGAATCGAGCCCGAAACCGTGAGCGCCTGGTCGACATCGAGCGACGTGGAGCTCACGCTCGGTGCGGTCGGCGCGCTCATGGACGGCGAGGCCGACACGTTCGCGAAGTACGGCGCGGTGGCGGGCGGGCCGGCCGTGACGTTCTCGACCGCCACATACTGGGTCGTCTGCTCGAACGAGTTCCCGCTGAGCACGGCCACGGTCGCGCTGTCGCCGACGTCGAGCACTTGGATCGACGCGGTCGCGATCGTGCCGTTCGGCGTCGGCTGGCTGGCTCCGCTGAGTCCCGACAAGGACGTTCCCGAGAAAGTGTTGCCCGTGATCGAATAGGTCCCCTGGTCGACCATTAGGCCGACCGCGCCCGTGCCGAGGTTCTGGATGGAGTTGCCGCTCACGTCGATGTCGGTGGGGGCGACGGTGAGCGCGCTCGTCTCCTGATTGAGCTCAAGGGCGATCCCGAACGCGATCGCGTCATAGATCGTGTTCGAATCGACGGATATCGGGCCGACGCTAGGAGCATCCGCGTACGGCCAGCCCGGCGCCGGATTCGGTCCGTACGCGTACGAGAGCACCGCGATGCCGATACCAGAACTGAAGACCTGGTTCCCATCGACCTCGCACGCGGCGTAGCACTGGGCGAAGATGCCGGAGGCCTGGCTGTCCGGCCACCAGCCCGGGCCGGTCGTCCACGCGAAGTCGTTGACGTCGTTACTCTCGATCTGCGCCGATCCGGCGAACACGTAGATCCCGGAGCCGGGAGCTCCCGGCTGCGGTCCGGTCAGGGAATTCCCGCGGAGATCCGCCGCTCCGCTAGCGGAGGTGACCACGGCGATCCCGTTGGCGTACAAGACCGCAGAGCTCTGGTCGACCTGGGCCGACGCGCCGAAGACGTAGATCCCGTAGCCCGTTTGGGGGACATATGACGGCACCAGGTACTCGAAGCTGTCCTCGTCGAGATAGTAGTGCCCGACCGGCAGCGCCGGGTTTGCGTCGCCCGTCTGGTACGAGCTCACGTCGCCCAGCAGGGCGCCGCTGACGTTCGTGTTGCCGTAGTCGTTGTCCACGGTCAGTTGGAACGCCACGTCCTCGTCCGTCTGGACCTCGACTCCCACGCTGTTGGCGGTGACGTCGTTGCCGTTGATCGTCGCGTTGACGTCGTAGGCGAGCACTCCCACGCCTCCGTGAGTGAGCGCGTTGTCGCTCACCACCTGAGCTTGATCTGTCCCCGACGCGAGGTCGTTCCCCACCGCGTCGTAGGTGCTGTTGTCGAGCACCACCCCGTAGTAGCTCCCCGTGACGGTGTTATCCTCGACCACGATGGGGCTCTGGAAGGCCCAGACGCCGACCTGGTTGCCGACGAGCGTGTCGTTGCTCACGGTCACGCTCGACGGGGTCTGGAGGATCAGGATGCCACCGGACCAGACGTCGTTCGCCGAGCCCGCACCGCACGGTCCGCTGGCCTCGATCGGGAAGAAGTAGTCCCCGCCCGCGCAGGCGCCCGGGAGGTAGTTGTTTCCCCCGACGCTGGTGTTGGAAATGGAACCCGCCGCCGCCCAGAACTGAACGCCATTGGTGGCCGCGTACCCGAGCGCCATCGCGCTCGTCGCGACCGTGTCCTGGAACACCGTGCAGGTGATTCCCAGATCGTTGCACGTGATCCCGTTCTTGCCGTAGGCGGTCACGGTCGAGTTCGCGATGTAGACCGACTCGGCGACGACCGTGTCGGTCGCGAACCATCCGTTGTTGACCAGGACTGCATTCTGCTCCTGGCACCCACCGTCGTTGTTCACGTTCAGCACGGAGTCCCCCACCATCATGCCGGAGGAGTCCGCGTAGTAGATCCCGAGGAACCCGGGCGTGCAGTGGTTGTAGAGCGCGGCGCCCGTGAGCGCCCCGTTCACGGCGAGGTCCTCGATCGCGAGCCCCACGTCGTTCTCCGCCTGGATGAGGGCGACGGTCGGCAGCGAGGAGTCGAGGTCCTCGCCGTTGACCAGCGCCGTGGCGGGCTCGAGGATCGTGCTGCCGTTGCCGGCCCCAACGATCGAGAGATCGGTCGTGCCGCTGATCGTGAGCTGTTCGGGGAACGTCCCCGGCCCGATGCAGATGGTGACGGGCGCGGTGGGCGTCGAGAGAGGTCCGTAGGCGTCGATCGCGGTCTGGATGGCGTTGTCCTGTCCGGTCTCGGAGTCGACCGTGACGGTGCAGGACGGCGACTGGGCCGCGCTGGGAGCGCTGGTGGCGACGCCCCCGGCCCCGCCGGGCAGTCCCACGACGACCACGCTCAGCGCGGCCGACGCGACGAACAGCGCCACGATGCCGATGGCGATCCAACGTCCTCGCGAAAGGGTGCCCGACGAAAGCGTACGCTCGGTCATGGGGTTCCCGGTGCTCGCGCCGACCGAGCTATCCCACATAATCTTGTCGAAGATTCTCGCCGACGGGACACGCTTCTGGCGCAGAAACCTCG
>JASHWL010000219.1 GCA_030044105.1 Thermoplasmata archaeon | reverse complement strand
GAGATCGGGTTCCTCGGCCCGCGCCAGGTCGCGGCGCACGCGGTCTGGCTCACCGGCCAGGAGATCGACCGGCTCGCCCGCCGCTCGGTCGGGATCGCGCACTGCGCCAGCTCCAACCTGAAGCTCGCGTCGGGCGGGGTCGCGCCGATCCTCGAGCTGCGCCGGGCCGGCGCGACCGTGGGCCTCGGGACGGACTCGGTCGTGAGCAACAACGGCCTCTCGATGCTCCGCGAGATGCACCTCGCCGGCCTCGTCCAGAAGAACCACCGGTGGGACGCGACCGCGCTCTCGGCCCAGGAGCTGCTGGACCTCGCCACCATCGAGGGCGCACGCCTGCTGGGCCGCGCGGACGACCTCGGCTCGATCGAGGTGGGGAAGCAGGCGGACTTCTCGCTCGTGCGCCTGGACCATCCGACGCTGCTGCCGGCGCGACCCGAGGCGATCGTCTCCCACCTCGCCTACGCGGCCGCCGACGAGGCGATCGACTCCGTCTACGTCGCGGGCGCGCCCGTGGTGGAGTCCCGCCGGCTCGTGCGCGGCGAGTGGGATCGCATCCGGGCGGATGCCGAGTCGGCCGCGAACTCGCTCTGGGCCTCACGCCCCGGCGCCGCGTGAGCCGAGCCCGAGCTCCTCGCGCACCGCGGCCTCGAGCTCGCGGGCGAGGCGCGGAGCCGGCGCGGTGATCCCGAGCTCCTCGAGCCCCACGAGCCGTTCGCGCGTGTACGCCGGCAGCGCGAAGATAGCGTCCAGCGCTTCGGGGTCGACGCGACGCGCGAGCATCCCCTGGTGGAGGAGCGCGCGCTGCGTCGCGTGCTGGGCGGCTCCGCCCAGCACGCCCTCCCCCACCGCGACGACCTCGCCCCTCCCGCTGAGGACACAGTAGTCCGGCGCGAGCGGAGGCGAGGGCATCCAGCGCGCGTCGAGCCCCTGCGACCGGAGGAAGCGGACCACGCCCCGCCCCAGCCGATCGTACGCCTGCACGAAGTCCCGCCCCGCGCGCGGATCCGAGCGGGGCAGGACCACGGACCAGACGAGGTCCCCGGGAAGATGCAGCACGCCGGACCCGCCGGTGGATCGTCGGAGCACCGGCAGGCTGGCCGCGCGCGCCCGCTCCGCCGGCGCGAAGTCCGCTCGGGTCGCGACGCCCACCGAGAGCGATCGGTCTCCGAGTGCGGCGGCGCGAGCGGCGGGCGCCCCCTCCTCCAGACATCGCTCGTCCTCGGCGAAGTTCTCGGCGGCCGAGAGCTCGCCCCGATCGCTCGGATTCGGGGCCTCTTCTCGCGGATCCTGAGGGGGAGAGGGCACGATGCGGGAGGAGCCGACCTGCCTCAAAAGGTAAGAGCGACGGACGGTGGCTGGGCCGATGGCCGAGCTCTCCACGTTCCGCCTGCATCCGGGCGACCCGGCGCCGGACTTCGCTCTGCCCGGCGTCGACGGGAAGACGTACCGGCTCTCGCAGTTCCCGAAGGACCACCTGGTCGTGGTCGCGTTCTGGTGCAACCACTGTCCCTACGTCCAGGCGTGGGAGGGCCGGATGATTGAGCTCGCCCGCCGCTTCGGCCCTCAGGGGGTCGACTTCGTCCTGATCAACTCGAACGACGCGCGCGCCTATCCGGAGGACCGCTTCGAATCCATGGTTCAGCGCGCGAAGGCGCACCAGTATCCCTTCCCGTACCTTCAGGACGAGAGCCAGTCGGTGGCGCACGCCTACGGCGCGCTCGTCACGCCGCACCCGCTGCTGTTCGGCCGCAACCGACGCCTGCTCTTCCAGGGCCGCATCGACAACGACCACCAGCATCCCGAGCGCGTCACCGACCCCTTCCTCGCCCACGCCATCGAGCAGGCGCTCGCCGGCCAGGCGGTCGAACCATCCGAGCTACCGGTCGCGGGCTGCACGGTCAAGTGGCTTCCGTGATCGGCGGGGCCCCGACGCCCCGCCGGGGCGAGCCTTCGCCGACGCGAGCCGCGCACGACGGGCTTCGAAGCTCGCGCTGAGGCTCGGGTCGACCGGCGCCCCGCCGCGATCGAGCCGGGCCGCGATCGCGACCTTGCCGGCCAGCGTCCGCGCGAGGCGGCCTCGGTCGCGCCTCCCGGCGCCCTGGACGGCGGGGTGGAGGAAGAGGAGGCCGTGGCGCGGAGGAGGAGCCCGGCCCCGCAGGTGCTCGAAGAACGCGGTCTCGGCGCCGAGGACCTGGACGGTGCTCGACGGCAGGCGGGCGAGCCGCTCGAGCCCTCCGGCCTGGGCGACCAGCCGGCTCGCGAGCTCGGGCCCGAGCAGCGCCGTCAGGTTCGGCGTGCGTTGGGGGGCCGCGGCCGACACCGCGGCGGCGAGCGACTCCCGGACCGCGCGGAGGGCGCGGTACGAGTCGGCCAGGCGGCGACGCGCGTCGGCGAGCCCCGGGTCCACCGGCGCCAGCGCCGGATCGCCGCCGCCCTCGAGCGCGCGCCGGACGGCGAGGTCGTGGTCACCCGGGTCGATCTCGGGAGAGTCCCGGGAGACCCAACTCCCAATCCGCTCGCCGAGCAGGTTGCCGACCCGGTCGAGGTCCGCCGCGGCGCGGACGGCCTCCTCGACGTGGATCGAGGGGTCCCAGGCGTCGGCGATCGCCGCGGCCGCCTCCTCGAGCATCGCCAGCCTCAGGGGAGCGGCGTCCGGTCGGGGCACCGAGGACGGCGGGAGCGCCGGGGCGCGCCGGTCGAACGCCGGCCCGCGGTCCGCGAGGCGCCGGTCCCGCGTGGTCCAGCCCGCGCGCGCGGGGTCGGTGAGCAGCTCCTCCTCCTCCGGCGTCACAGCGCCGGCGCGCCGCAGACGGCCGCGTTGGGCCAGCGCTCCGGGGTCGAGTGGCGCGGGCGCAGCGCGCACGACCCGGTCCCCCTCGACGAGGTACGCCCCGAACCACGTGCTGACCAGCGACGGCACGGTCGACCTCGAAGGACTCCGGGCGCGAGGCGGCGCGCGGGATAAATAGCCCGCCACGGGTCGCGGCCGCGATGGCGGCCCCTCCCGAGATGGTGCGCTCCGCGCGGATCGGCCGGACCCGGGTGCTGACCCTCGATCATCCGCCGGTGAACGTCCTCAGCCGTCCGGTGCTCGAGCTGCTCCAGCGCGAGATCGCGGCGGCCGAGCGCGACCCCGAGACGCGCGTGGTGGTGCTCGCGAGCGCGGCCGAGCGCGCGTTCGCCGCGGGCGCGAACATCCGGGAGATGGCGCCGATGGGGCCGGACGAGGCGCGCGAGCACGGGCGGATCGGCCAGGGGCTGACGCGCGCCATCGAACGCCTACCGCTGCCCGTGATCGCCGCGGTGCACGGGGTCGCCTACGGCGGCGGTTGCGAGATCGTGCTCGCATGCGATTTCGTGCTCGCCAGCGAGGACGCGCAGTTCGGGCAGCCCGAGATCAATCTCGGGATTATGCCCGGCTGGGGAGGGACCCGACGCCTCCCCCGGCGGATCGGGGCCGCGCGCGCCCGGCGGTGGATCCTCACGGGCCGACCGGTGCGCGCGGACGAAGCCGCGGAGGCCGGCCTGGTCGATCGCGTGGTGCCCCGCGCGGAGCTCCTGCCCGCGGCGCTGGCGCTCGGCGAGGAACTGGCCGTGAAGCCGCCGGTGGCCCTGGCGGCGGCCAAGTACGCGCTCAACGCGGCGATCGATCCCGGCATCGACGAGGGCCTGGCCTACGAGCTCGATCTCTGGGCGCGCCTGTTCGGCACGGTCGATCAGCGCGAAGGGATGGAGGCGTTCCTCGCGAAGCGCGCCCTGACGGCCGGACCCCGCGCCGACTGGGAGGCCCGGTCCGCCGGGTTCCCGTGGGCGACGAGGGCGGGGACCCCACGGAACGACGCAAGGCGCAAGAAGGGGAAGGCGTAGGGACGCGACGCGCGCGCCGCGGTGGCTCAGCTGGCAGAGCGGCTCCTTGGTAAGGAGCAGGCCGAGGGTTCAAATCCCTCCCGCGGCTTCGACGCCCGCGATGGGCCGGTTCGTTCCGGTCCGCCGGCCCGGCGACGGGCGAGCCCGAGATTTTCGGGTCGCCCGGGTGGGACGCCGCAGTAGCTAGTCGGCCGTGCACACGAGCGCGGAACAAGGTCCATTTACGCCAACGAACTCCCGCACGGCGTGGCGGATGCCGGGCCCGCGGTCGCACGGGCCGGAGCCCCGAACGCCTTCGGCGCCCTCGTTCCGGTACTCCTCCTGCTCACCGTGATCAGCGGGTGCGTGGACGCGGCGGCCTACCTCGGGCTGGGGAGGGTGTTCGTCGCGAACATGACCGGGAACCTGCTCTTCCTGGGGTTCGCGATCGCCGGTGCGCCGGTCGTGAGCGTCGCGGGCTCGGCGATCTCGCTGGTCTCGTTCCTGGTGGGGGTGTTCGTCGTCGGCCGCGCGATCGCGGGTGGGCGCACCGCCCCCCGGCCTCTCGTGCGGAACTTCACCGCGGTGCAGGCCGCGCTGTTCGCCGGCGCTGCCGGACTCGCGCGGGCCACGCGCGCGGCCGGGCCTTCGCCGGAGGCGTTCGCCGTCATCGCGCTGCTCGCTCTCGCGATGGGGATCCAGGTGGGCGGCGTCCGGCAGCTCGCGGTCCCCGGCCTCGAGCGCACCACGGTCGTCACGTCCACCCTGACCGCCCTGGCGCTGAGCCTCTTCGTGCCCGGGCGACCCGAGGCGGCGACCGCACGGCTGCTCCTGTCCGCGATCGCGCTCTTCCTGGGCGCGCTGACGGGCGCGTACTTGTGGCTGCACGCGGGCGTCGTGGCGCCCCTGGTCCTCGCGGCGGTGCTCGCCGCCGGGGCATCGGTGACGGCGGCCGTGGCCGCGCCGGCGTGATCCTCGCCGAGCGGGCGTCCGTCCTCGGCGTTAGGGGGGAGGCCCGATGAGGACGTCCCAGGGTTCGATGACTTCGACCAGATGCCCCGACCGCAACCACGGATCCGGGTCGAGCCGACCGTGCACCTCGGCGAGGTCGGCCGCCCGCACGACCAGCATCGCGCGCTGACGGTGATCGTCGACCGGGCCGCCGAGGAGGACGAAGCCGTCGGGGAGGGCGTTCATGAACGCCCGATGCTCGGGCCACCCGTCCTGCTCCCGCATCGGGCGCCCCTCGATCCAGGCGGGGCCATGGTACGAGTTGACCACGAAGTGCGGCACGACGGCCTCGCCGCCCCGAATCGCGGCACGCGCGATAAGCCCTCGCGGGGCGCCGCCCACACCGTCGGCGCGGACCCACCTCGCCCCGGAGCGACCGAGAGCGGCGCGAGGCGAGGGGTGGCGCGGCTGGCCCGGAGCGCTCCTGAACGCGGCTCGGGGCCGCATGGTCTGGTAGCTCGACGCGCGGGTAGCTCGGCTCGACCTTCCCGGAGTCGATGGTCGCGTCGGAGGACCGCCCGGGGCCGGGTCAAAGGAACGGAACCCTAGCATCCACCGTGTACGAGATCGAGCCGGTGATCGTGACGGGTCCCTGGCCCGTGTAGACGAAGATCGGCGGGCCATCGTTCCACCAGAGCGTCGAGACCACCGGGGGATAGCCTGCCGCCTGATCGCATCCGATCGTGTCGTTGGAACCGATCGCGAATCCTCCGCCCGTGGAATCGGCGGAGTAGAGGACGACCGCCGAGGCCTGCGGACCGGTGCCGACAGTGCACTGAGGCTCAAAGAATTCGAATCCGACGGTGGAATTCTGGTCGGAGACCCAGCTGAAGGCCGCGAGGTACGGGCCGATCGCGGCCGGGGGCGGTGCGAAAAAGTTCGACCCGGTGCACGAGGTGGCGTTGTTCGGGCAAGGGTAGCCCGACGGCGCGTAGTACCAGTAGCCCGTCTGGGTCAGGGTGAACTCGAACCGGACCGCTTGGGGCTCGTGCACCTCCTTCACGGGCACGGCGTAGAGGGCGAGCAGCGTGGCCGTCACCACGACCACCGCGATCAGAACCGCGAGAAGGGCTCTCCAAGGCCCGCCGAGCGGAGCCATCACGAGGGCAGCTCGCCGGCACGGATGAGCCCTCCGGTTCGCCGCCGGCCCCTCGTCCGCAAGGCGCCGAACCCCGACCTGGGGATGGACCGGATGCCGCTCGGCGACGCGGGCCTCCCCGGCAGCGACCAGGTCGGGCGATCGGCCGGTCTCGGTTCGGGCCGCCGTCGCCTGGGTCGCGGAATCGACCCTCGTTCTCAGGAGCGCCCGACGGTCGCACGCGGTCGGTCGCCCAGTGTCGTCCGACGTGGCCTTGAAGTTTCATATACGGAGCCCGGCTGGGTCGCCGCGCAGCGGGGTAGGGTAGTCAGGAAAGCGACCGGCGTCGCCGGCCGTCCTGAAATCCCGACGGGCTCATAACCCGTAGATCCATGGTTCAAATCCATGCCCCGCTATTCGAACCTGGCGAGCGGATTCGCCCTCGGGAGGGCACGGACCCCACGGTCCTCCGGGCGTTCGTCGGCGAGGGAGCGCGACCGCTGAGCTCCCCCGGGGCGCGGAGGACGGCATCGAGATGAACGAAGTGTACCTCGCCCCTGGAGTCCGCACTCCGTTCGTGCGGGCCGGCGGGCCCTACGCGGCGAGGTCGTCGCTCGAGCTCTCCATCCCGGTCGTCCAGGAGATGGCGCGCCGGGCCCGCCCGGACCTCCTCACGTGGGGGCAGGTGATCCCGGACCCCGAGATCTCGAACATCGCCCGCGAGCTCACCTTCGAGGCGGCGCTCGACGCGACGATCCCCGCGTACTCGTCCGTGATGGCCTGCTCGTCGAGCTTCATCACCGCGCTCCATGCCGCGGGGATGCTCGGGACCGGCGAGACGCATCTCGTGCTCGTGGGCGGCGTCGAGAGCATGAGCCACGTCCCGATCGCGCTCCGCTACCGCGTCGCCGAGCGCCTGCTCGCGGAGTTCGCGAAGGACCCGGCCCGGGCGGCGGA
>JASHWL010000038.1 GCA_030044105.1 Thermoplasmata archaeon | reverse complement strand
TGGCCGACCCCGTGGGTGAGCCGCCCCTTCCACGGCGAGGCGTCGATGACGCGGGCCGCGGCGAGGTGGACCTCCTTCGCGGGCACGCCGGGCTTCACGGCCTCGAGCGCGGCCTTCTGCGCCGCCTCGACGGTCTCGTGGACCTTCTTCATCTCGTCGTCGCGCCGCCCGAAGTGGAACGAGCGCGTGATGTCGCTCGCGTAGCGCCGGTAGTACGCCCCGAAGTCGCAGACGATCGAGTCGCCCGCTTTGAGCTTCGTCTCGGCCGGCGAGTAGTGCGGCTCCGCCGAGTGGGGCCCGAACGCGACGATCGTGGAGAACGACCGGCCGCTCGCTCCGTGCCGGTTCATCCGGTACTCCATCTCCGCCGCCAGCTCGAGCTCGGTCATGCCGGCCTTCAGGATCCCGGGGATCTCCCGCCCGACCTTCGACCCGATCTCGCCCGCCTTGCGGAGGAGCTGGATCTCGTTCGGGTCCTTCGTGACGCGCGCGCGCCGGATCGCGTTCGAGACGTCGACCCACTCGGTCCCGTCGAAGGTCTTGTCGAGCCGGTTGAACCACTCGTGCGTGAGCTCGCGGTAGTTGAGCCCGACCTTCTTCGCGCCGTCGAGGAGCTTCTTCGCCTCGGAATCGGTCTCCTCGCGGCCGACGACGTGGACGGTGACGTTCGGGTCCTTCTTCGCGGCCTCCCGGGCGGTCTCCGCCTCGAGCGCGGCCGTGAGGACGTCGAGCTTGCCGTCCGGGTGCGCGATCGCGAGCGACCCCTCGAAGAGGCCCGCCGGCACGTCGAACAGATAGAAGAACGTCTGGTCGAGGTGCGGGTCGACGGCGTTCGCCACGACGATCGCGTCCGGCGCGGGATCGAGGTTCTGGAAGACTTTCTGGACCCGGGGCTTCATCGCTCCGGTGCTACGGCCCCGGGGGTTTCAGCTTTGCCCGCGGCCTCTCGAAGGTCCTTCCAGGACAGGAGGGGCTCCCGGGCCGCGCGCACCTCGTCGATGCGCCCGACCGCGAGCGAGCGCGGAGCGGCCCGCAGGTTCTCGGGCGAGTCCGCGAGCGAGCGCTCGAAGGCCGCGACGTACTCGTCGAGCACACGCTTCGACTCGGTCTCGGGCAGCTCGACCATCAGCGCCTCGTCGACCAGGGCCGGGAAGTAGATCGTCGGAGCGTGCACGCCCTCGTCGAGCAGGCGCTTCGCAAGATCGAGCGTCCGCAGCCCGCGCGCCTTGAGCGGCGATCCCGACAGCAGGAACTCGTGCTTCACCAGCGTCCGGAACGGGCGGGGGAGGCTGCGGCCCATCCGGAGCCCGAGATAGTTCGAGTTCAGGACCGCCCGTCGCGCGACGTGGCGCAGCCCTTCCTCCCCGTGCGTGAGCGCGAAGGCGTAGGCGCGCAGGTCGAGCCCGAAGTTGCCGTAGGCGGACTTGATCTTGCCGATCGATTTCGGTCGGTCGTAATCGAGCCGGAACTTCCGGCCCTGTTTGACGACCCGCGGCACGGGCAGGTACGGCCCGAGCTTCTCGCCGGCCGCGAGGACGCCGGCGCCGGGTCCCCCGCCACCGTGCGGGGTGGCGAAGGTCTTGTGCAGGTTCAGGTGCGCGACGTCGAACCCCATCCGACCCGGATGGGTCACGCCCAGGATCGCGTTCAGGTTCGCCCCGTCGTAGTAGAGCGTGCCGCCCACCCCGTGCACGGTCTCCGCGATCTCGAGGATGTCGCTCTCGAAGAGGCCGGCGGTGTTCGGGTTCGTGAGCATGAAGCAGGCCGTGCGGTCGCTCACCGCGGCGCGCAGGGCCGCGAGGTCGACGCACCCCTCCTTCGAGGGCAGCTCCCGCGTCGTGAACCCGGCCATCCGGGCCGAGGCGGGGTTCGTTCCGTGCGCGGTGTCCGGCAGCAGGACCTCCGTGCGCTGGTCGAGCTCGCCGCGGTCTCGGAAGTAGGCCCGGACCATCAGCAGGGCCGCCCACTCCCCGTGCGCGCCCGCCGCGGCCTGGAGCGACACCTCGGGCAGGCCCGTCACGCGCCCGAGCAGGCGTTCGAGACGCCACAGGATCTCGAGCGCGCCCTGGGCGGTCTCCTCGGGCTGGCCGGGGTGGAGGTCCGCCGCCCCCGGGCGGCGGGCGAGCAGCTCGGAGACCTTGGGATTGTACTTCATCGTGCACGAGCCCAGCGGGTAGGGCGACGTGTCGATCCCGAAGTTCATCTGCGAGAGCCGGGTGAAGTGCCGGACGACCTCGAGCTCGGAGAGCTCCGGCCAGCGGACCGCGCTCTTCCGGCGCATCCGCTCGGGGATCCCGGGGATCGTCGGCGGGGGTTCCGCCGCGCGCTCGGGAGCGAGGTCCCAGATCGCGGGCTCGTCCCAGCGGGCTTGCCGGAAGCTCATGCCGCCCCCATCGCGGCCCGGGCGCTCCGCACGTACTTCTGGATCTCCTTGTCCCCGATCGCCTCGGTCGCCGAGACGAGGAGACGGGCCGGGGACGGCTCCGCCCCCGGTCGGGGGTCGGCGAGCGGGTGGCCCCCGAGGACCTTCCGCCGGCGCAGCCGGTCCAGGAACTCCGGGACCGTCCCGCGCGTCAGTTCGATGGTGAAGTCGCCGAGGTACGGCGCATCGAAGCGCGGGGCCCGGATCCCGTCGATGCCCCCGAGCGCGCTCGCGAGCGTGCGGGCCTTCTCGGCGAGAGAGCTCTGGAGGGCCGCGAGCCCCCGGGGCCCGACGACCGAGGCGTAGACCGTGAACGCGAGGGCCATCAGCGACTGGTTCGTGCAGATGTTCGACGTGGCCCGCGACCGGCGGATGTGCTGTTCGCGGGTCTGCAGCGTGAGCGTGTAGGCCGGGCGTCCCTCCACGTCGCGCGTCGCGCCCACGATCCGACCGGGAGCGAGGCGGACATGCTCCGTGCGGCAGGCGAACAACCCGAGCAGCGGCCCACCGTACGACGGTGGGATCCCGAAGCCCTGCCCCTCGCCGACCACGACGTCGGCGCCGTAGTTGCCCGGCGGTTCGAGGACCGAGAGGGCCAGCGGATCGGCGGCCACCACCAGCGGGATCGTTCCCAGGATCTCCTTCAGGTCCGCGACGCCCTCGTCGACGTGGCCGAACCCGTTCGGCACGTCGGCGAGCACGCCGAATACGTCGCCGGTCGAGACCGCGGCCCGAACCCAGTCGAGGTCGAGCCGACCGGTCCCCTCGTGGTACGGGATCTCGTCCAGGACCAGGCCCGGCCCGCTCGCGTAGTTGCGAAGGACGCTCTTCTCCTCCCACGGGAGGCTCGCCGGGACCAGGAACCGCCGGCCCCCGTCGCGGACCCGGTGGCAGAACAGCAGCGCTTCGCCCGCCGCGGTCGCCCCGTCGTAGAGCGACGCGTTGGCGACGTCGAGCCCGGTGAGCTCGACCCACAGGCTCTGGAACTCGAACAGGGCCCGCAGCATCCCCTGGCTGGCCTCGGGCTGGTACGGCGTGTAGGCGGTGTAGAACTCGCTGCGGGAGACGATCGCGTCGACGGCGGCCGGCGAGTAGCGCGGCGCGATCCGTCCGCCGACGAAGTTCGCGAACTTCGAGAGCGGCTTGTTCCGATCGAGCAGCCGGTCGACCTCGCGCACGACCTCCGCCTCCTCGTGGGACGGGCCGACGCCCATCTTCCCGATCCGCGCCTTCTTGGGCACGTCGGCGAACAGCTCGTCGATCGAGGCGATCCCGAGCGCGGAGAGCAGCGCCGCCTCTTCGCCCGGCGCGTCCGGTATCCACCGAGGCAAGAGACTCCCCGAAGGTCCGCCGAGCGGGGGCGGAGATAAAGCGCTTCGCTCGCGCGCCGGCCCTCGACCCGCCGCGCCGAGTCCCGGCGGCCTTCCCGCGCGGCCGGTAATGGTAAGGCCCCCGGGCGTGTCGGCGGCATCCGCCCATGCCGTCCTCCCCGTCCCGCGCTCGCGCGCCCCGCCGCTCCCCGAGTCGGGCCCCACCGTCCGTAGCGATCCTGGACGCCGCCTTCCATCGGGCGTCGCTCGCGACGCCGCACGGCGACACGAAGGCGGCGCGCGATCGCCTGCGCGCGCGGCTCAAGGTGGTCCGCAGCACCGCCACGGTCGTTCGGCACCTGCGGATCGAGACCCGCCGGTTCTCGCCCCCCGGGCTCACCGAGTTCGAGACCGCGCTGGTCGCCGGTGCGTTCGGCGACGGCACGCTCGATCGATCGCTCGCCCGCATCCGGCGCGCCGAGGAGCGGATCCGCGGCCTGGCGCGCGAAGCGGAGCGCGGGATCGCCCGCGCGTCCAGCAGCGAGGAGCTCGGCGACCGCGTGCGGGCCTGCTACGGGCGGCTGGCGAGCTTCGTCCGGGAGATCGACCCGGACCTCGAGACGACCCGGAAGGTCGTGGCGTTCCTCAAGCGCCGTCCCTCGCTCGATCCGTCGGCCCCGACCCTGGTGATCGCCGGATTCCCGAACGTCGGGAAGTCGTCGCTGGTCGCGCGGCTCTCGTCCGCCCGGCCGAAGATCGCCGACTACCCGTTCACCACGCTCTCGGTCGCCGTCGGGCACGCCGACCTCGGCTTCGACCGCCTGCAGGTGCTCGACACCCCGGGCGTGCTGGGCCGCGCGGAACGGGCGAACCCGGCCGAGCGGGAGGCGACGACCGCGGTCGGCCGGGCGGCGACGGTCGTGCTGTTCGTGCTCGACCCGACCGAGCGATCCGGTTACTCGATCGCCGAGCAGGAGGCGCTGCTCGCGCGGTGGAGGACGGAGTTCCCGACCACCCCGATCGTGGAGGTCGAGACCCGGGCCGACCAGACGCAGCGGGCGAACGACCGTCCCAAGGTCTCGGCGGTCACCGGCGCCGGGATCGAGGGCCTCTGGTCCGTCCTGCGCCCGCTCCTGGCGCCGCGCGGCGACCTCCCGCCGATGGAGGAGGCGATCGAGGAGGCGCCCGACGCCCCGGAGGAGGCGGAGCCGCCGCCCCGGCCGAAACGGCGCCGTCCGTCCCGCCGCGAGTCGGGCCCGGAGTGAGGGCCCCGCGCGTCAGAGCGAGAAGGACCGCCCGTTCTCGGGCAAGAGGACGTTGAGGTTGCTGGGGAGCGCGTCGCGCAGCGCCTCGCGCTCGTCCCCGTGCATGAGCACCACGGTCTCCGCCCGCGACTCCTTGGCGAGCCGCACGAGGTCCGAGTGCCCCGCGTGCGCCGAGAAGTCGAACTTCTCGACCTCGCAGACCGGGTGGATCGTCGTGTCGTCGATCGTGAGGGTGCCCTCGTCGAGGAGCTGGCGTCCGTTCGAGCCCTCGACCTGGAAGCCGGTGAGGTAGATCGAGCTGTTCGGGTCCCGGTAGAGCTCCCCCACGTAGTACAGAACGGGGCCGCCGTCGAGCATGCCACCGGTCGTGACGATCACGTCCGCCTCGCGGAGCGCCTTCCTCCGCTCGCCGGGGTGCTCGACGACGTGCACGCCCTCGAGCGCACGCCGGAAACGGCGCGCGTCGGCGAGGTACTCCGGGGCGCTGAGGTAGATCTCGTCGACGGCGCGGGCCATGCCGTCCAGATAGGTCTCGAACCCCGAGGAGGCGAGCGCCATCAGGACCTCCTGGGCCCGCCCGACCGCGAACGCGGGCACGATCACCTTGCCGCCCCGTTCCACGGTCGCGGCGACGCGGTCGCGGAAGCGCCGCTCGGTCTCCTTCCGGTCGGGGTGCTCGCGTCCGGCGTACGTCGACTCCATGACCAGGATGTCGCAGGCGAGCGGCTCCGCGCCCCCCACCAGGTGGGTCGGGATCGTCTGGAGGTCGCCGGTGAACAGGACGTCCTTTGCACCGCGGTAGAGCATCATCGAGGCGCCCGGGATGTGCCCGGCGGGCGTCAGCTCGACCTCGATCCCGTGATGGCGGTAGGTGCCGTGGCGGTCGACCGCCGTGAACCGGGAATGGAGCGCCTGCACGTCCTGCACGTTGTACGGCGGGAGGTAGCCCTCGAGCCGGGCGACCTTGAGCGCGTCCCGTGTGAGGAGGTCCGCGACGGCGATCGTGACCGGGGTCGCGACGATGCGCGCCTTCGGGAGCCGGCTCAGGACCGGGGTCATGCCGGAATGGTCGAGGTGCGCGTGCGAAAGGAACGCGACGTCGATGTTCGTCGGGGCCGGCCGCGGATAGGACGGCGGGTCGGTCGGGGTCATCCCGTAGTCGAAGAGGAGCGTCCGGCCCTGGTCCCGGACGACGAGACCGAGCGACCCGATCTCGGAGGCGCCGCCGAGGAACTGGAGTTCCATCGCCCGGCCGAGCGGAGGCCTCAGATAACGTATACCGGGGTCGCGGGTCTAGGATCGCTGCCCCGTCGGCCCACGATCAATCTACAAGTCCTGTAGGATCCAGCCGAGTACGCGTGGGGTAATCTCCACGAGCGAGCGATGCTTGCCGTCGCCCCTTCGGGCTCGGAGCGAGGCAAAAGAGTGACGCAAAGCCGGATGGCGCGTGTCCCGAGCAGACCGGAACTACGAGGTCCAGCAGCGCTGTGCGGCTGATGCCCTGAACCGTGGGACCCGGCGCTCGTAGGCAGATGATATACGGGCCCGCGCTATGGCGACTCATGCCGCTTCGGGCGGCTAGCGGCGTCCTGTGGGGGTGCGCGGCGGTCTCAATTCTCGTGTCCCTGCCGTGGACTGCCGCACAGGGTGTCTTTGAACACGGTTTAACGCCACAAACTCGCTCCAATCATGAACAAGATTTGCTGAACATGAACAACACTACAGGAGTCACCGGCGTAGTTGTGACGTGTCCGAGCGGTACTTACGTACCGTCCCCCGACGGATGCGTTCCAAAACAATGTGCGTTCGGTAGCGTCGCCACAGTGGACATTGCCACCAGAGCGATCGAGTCGAGCTCGGGCAAGGCGATTGCCATCCCCGCGAGTTGCTTGCTCGGCGGGCCAACGATCACTCGACAGATTTTCTACTCGAACGGTACAAGCTCGTCCTCGACGATTCCGTTGCGCACCTCATTCAACAGCTCTCGGGGCCCGCCGCCGACCACAAACGGTTGGGTGGAAGACGCCTATTATTCCGCGTGTGGTGGCTTACTCGGATGTGGGAAGCTCACAGCCAACGAGGCGTGGTGGACGGTCCCCGATGATCCATCCTTGGAGGAGTCACAGACGATCTATCTGTTCATCGCGCTCGAGGACCAGTCTGGGAGTGAGATCGTCCAGCCGGTCCTGGAGTGGGGTCCCAGTTGCGCATCTCCGAGCGGGAGTTTCTGGTCCATCGCGTCTTACTACGTGTACGGCTCAACCTGCGCCGAGTCCGATAACACTGCTGCGGGCGAAGTAGAACCCGGCGACACGCTTTCGGCTTACGTCGCGTGCTTCAGTACATGCGATTCCAACACCTTCCAGATCGGAATAGGTGACCACACGAACGGGGCAGAGGAATTTTTGACAGTCTCCACGGCAACCATGACCTACGCGTACGTGACGCTCGAGGCCTACAACGTCGATACCTGCACAGAATATCCGGCCACGGGCGCGACAGAGTTTTACTATGAGTACGTGGCGGGCGGTTCGCCCGGCTGGCAAGCCCAATACCCGAACAGTGTCTGCCCGGATGACGATGTCGTGGCTGACGGGGGCACTCCCGTTTATCTTTACTATTAGAGGAATGGGTCGGTTGGCCGGATGACAGACTCCGGACTCGGGACCGCTTGGGCGTGGGCTTGGAAATGTTTGGTGGCGGCCTTGGGAGGTGGCTTGGTTTATCTTCTGGTAGCGGTCGTGACTACGGGTCCCGAGGGAGTGCCGCTGGGATTTCCTTTCGCTTACAACACTCCCGTTTCCCCTTGTCTCACTCCGAATCCCTTCAACGGCTGCGGTTTCTCGTTTCATCTGGGGCTAGCACTTGCGGACTATGCCATCTGGTTCGCGGTCGTCCTTGTCGTGCTGCTAGCGGCTCGTCGATTCTTCACCATCGTACGCTCCATGCCAGAACAGCGGCCGTCGGTCCCTCCCTAACTCCCCGTTTGGGCTGGGGCTTTCGACTCGTCGTGGAAGCTGGTCGCTCATTCGGTGGCTCGGCGTCTAAGCTCAGCCCCCTAAGGGATTCGGCTCAGTTGTCGGGGGTCTCGTTCCCTTCCGCCCACGTGTCGAACCGATGCTCGACGAGTGCCGTCGGGTCCCGTGACTTCCGGAGGCACCGGTTGCGGATGCATCCCGAGCGCGT
This sequence comes from Thermoplasmata archaeon, assembly GCA_030044105.1. GTDB lineage: Archaea > Thermoplasmatota > Thermoplasmata > Lutacidiplasmatales > UBA184 > Lutacidiplasma. The sequence goes on along the minus strand of JASHWL010000038.1, from coordinate 3,194 downwards.
GAGCGTCCGCACCGTCTCGATCGGGCCATCGCGGGGTGCATCCCGGTCTGAAGCACCGGCCAGATTTGTGTTCATCTTGCAGTCGGGAGCAGCGGCCCCACGCCCCAACTCTTGTCGGCGCAACAAGCGTGGGTGTTCCCCGTGCGGTACAATAGCGGCGGTTCATGGAGCATCGACTCAGACGTCTCTGTGGGGCTCTCCTTCAGCCTCGCTCCCGGTCTGAGCGGAACGAGGCTACATTGGACACGTCGGACGTGCGGTCCATTTCGCATGGAGCCCCTCATGAGGAGAGTGTCTCCGTCGCCAAACGATACGCTGAGTGGTTCACCGCCGCGGTGGATCCACGTCCGCCCTCCTCTGTCGCGGCAAAGGCGAAGCCCGCGCCCCTGAACCCTGGAGGTCACGGTTAGGGACGGAGTCTGTACCGGCAGCGCGGCGTTCCTGCGCAGAGTATGAGCCGAGAGTTCTGCGTCAGTCACCGAGACCTATGCCCGGCAGGGAGCCATCATAACCGCCGGGAACGTCGGTCGGCCGTGCTCGCGTCGCCTCCGGAGCTCGAGGTGCTCTACCGGGCGAGCGTGCGCGTGCACCAGGTCGTCCGCGACGCGCGCAGCTCACCGCACCGCGCCGACGTGGTCGCTATGGGAGCGTCGGGGTCGCCGACCGAGGAGCTGGACCGGCTCGCCGAGGCCGAGATCCTCCGCGTGCTCGAGGCCGAGGGCGTCGACTGGGACCTCCTGTCCGAGGAGGCCGGTCGCGTCGCCCGCGGGGGCCGACGGACCCTCGTCGTCGATCCGATCGACGGGACCCACAACGCGCTGCGCGGCCAGCCGTTCTACGCCGTCTGCCTCGCGCTCGGGTCCGGCTCGCTCTCCGGCATCGACGTCGGGCTCGTGCGCGACCTCCACCACGGGACGACCTGGTGGGGCGTGCGGGGGGGCGGCGCGTTCCGCGACGGGCGTCCGATCGCCACGCGACCGTGGAACGCGCGGGCGGAGACGGTCTTCGTGAACCTGGGCTCGAACGCGTCCGACCGGTCGGTCCGACTCGCCGGCAAGGCCCGGCGCGTGCGTTCCCTGGGATGCGCTTCCCAGGAGATCCTCATGGTGGCCCAGGGGAGCGCGGATGCCTACCTGTTCGAGAACCAGGCCGAGGCCCGGAACCTCCGGGCGACGGACATCGGGGCCGCCTACCGGATCCTCCTCGAAGCCGGCGGAGGGGTGAGCGACGCGCAGGGCCGCAGCCTCGACGAGTTCCCCCTGCAGGTCGAGCGTCGCACGAGCGTGTTCGCGTGGGGGGACCCGGCGTTCGGCCGGGCGGCGGAAGCGGGGTACCTGTGAGGATCGGGCTCGCCGCGCACCCCGAGAAGCCGAACGCGATCGAGCTCGCGCGCCGGGTGGTCGAGCTCGTGGCCGGCCGGGCCGAGCTCTCTTTGAGCGACGAGCTCGCGGGCGTCGCGCCGGACCTCCCGCACCTTCCGCTCGAGTCGATGGACCCCGACGTGCTCGTCGCCATCGGCGGGGACGGGACGTTCCTGCACGCGCTCCACCGCTCGAACGCGCCGCTCCTGCCGATCAACGCCGGGACCGTGGGGGTGCTCGCCGAGGTGGAGGCGCGGCGTCCGCAGGAGATCGAGCGGGCGATCGACCGGCTGCTCTCGGGGTTCTACCACCTCGAGGACCGCATGAAGCTCGCGGCCCAGATCGGCCCGCGCGCGCTCCCCGACGCGACCAACGAGTACGTCGTGCACTCCGCCGCGGTCGCGAAGATGGGCTATTTCGAGATCGCGTTCGACGGCCAGGTCGCCGGCCGCCTGCGCGCGGACGGCCTGATCGTGGCGAGCCCGACCGGCTCGACCGGCTATTCGCTGAGCCTGCGGGGGCCGATCCTCGACAGCGCGGTCGACGCGCTCGTGCTGGTCGCGATCGCCCCGTTCCGCACCGATCCGCGGGCGGTCGTCCTCGAGCCGATGCGCACCGTCACGCTCCGCCCGCTGGACCCGGCGCCCGGGGCCGTCGCGGTCGCGGACGGGGACTCGGAGTTCCGCGTCTCCCCGACCGCTCCGATCACCGTCTACCGGTCGCCGCGTCGCGCTGTGCTCGTCCGCTTCGGGTCCCCGTTCCTCCAGAGGCTCCGCGGCAAGCGGATCCTGCCGTGGTCGGAGGAACCTCCCGAGGGGGGTGCGGACGGTGCCGATCTTCCGCCCGCAGCGTAAGCGCGCGGCCTCGGGGGCGCGGCTCGGCGACACGCCGACCGCGATCACCCGGCGCGCGCTCGACTCGGCGCTCGCGAGCGCGCGCTCCGCCTACCCGAACGAGTTCGGGGGCGTGCTGCGCGCCGACCCCCCCGGGGTGATCAGCGAGCTGCTGCTGCTGCCCGGCACGACCGCCGGCCGGCGGCACGCCAACTTCCAGCTCTGGATGCTCCACGCCGACCTCTCGGTCGCGGGGACCGTCCACTCCCATCCGTCCGGGGCGCTGCGACCGTCCGACGCCGACCTCCGGCTGTTCCGCAGCTGGGGCCGGCGCCATCTGATCCTCGGCGCCCCGTACGGGGCGGGAGCGTGGCGCGCCTACGACGGCAACGGGCAGGAGGTCCGATTGAGCGTCGTCGAGTCCTCGGGCGCGCGTCCGAGCTCCGCCCCCGAGGCCTATCCGCTGCCCTCCCAGTGGACCCGCGCGACGGCGGAGGGGAACCCGGAGTTCCCCGACGACCAGGCGTAGCGCCTACTCGCGGACCGGGATCGTGGGCACCGGTAGCCGGTCGGGATACCGGTTCGGGTCCACCATCGGCTTCCCCGTGCGGGGCGACGGGCTGTAGAGGCCGTGCATCTTGGCGACCCCCTCGAGGAACCCGATGAATCCGCGGAAGACGCCGCGGTAGAGCCGGGTGTGGTTCCCCTCCCAGTCGAAGAAGTCGTTGAGCAGCTGCGGGGACTGGCGCAGGCCGTGCGTCAGCGCGCGCTTCAGGAGCTCCTCCTGGAGCGGGGAGAGCCGGTCGCGGCGGAACCAGTCGCGCGACTTGAGGTGGCCCAGCGGCACGAAGAACATCGGGACCAGGATCGCCTTGAAGTCCCAGAGGTCGTCGATGAGGTCGATCGTCCGCGCGACGTCGTCCTCGGTCTCCTGCGGGAGGCCGACGATGAACGTGCAGGCCGGGTAGACCTTGTTGTCGTTCATGAGGCCCGCGGCCTG
>JASHWL010000218.1 GCA_030044105.1 Thermoplasmata archaeon | reverse complement strand
CTGCTCAGCCTGTACGAAGGCCTGCGCGCAGCTGGTTGATCTGGACCTTGAGCCGGGCCGCCTCGGCGCCGGCCGCCTTCCGCCAGTCCGGCCCGTTCGAGGCGTAGAGGATCGAGCGCGACGCCGACACGAGGAGGCCGCGCCCGTGCGCGTCGACCCCGTCGCGGACCGCGGTCGCGAGCGAGCCACCCTGCGTCCCGACCCCGGGCACGAGGATCGGGATCGTGTTCCCGAGGAGGGCGCGGGCTGCGTGGAACCCGTCCGAGAACGTGGCTCCGAGGACCGCGCCGACGTTCCCGTGCGCGTGCGCGAGCCGTCGGACCTCGCCGACGACCGCCAGCCAGAGCGGCCCGCGCGGGGTCGGGATCTCCTGGAAGTCGGGCGCCCCGGGGTTGGTGGAGTGCGCGACGATGAAGATGCCGTGGGTCGCGTCGTCGAGGAACGGCTGGATCGAGTCCCAGCCCAGCCACGGCGTCACGGTCACCGCGTCGAACCGGAACTCCTCGAACGCCCCGTCGCGGAACTGGCCCATCACGTTCGGGATGTCGTTCGCCTTGAGGTCGAGGATGCGGATCCGGTTCGGGCCGATCTTCTTCGCGATGCGGGCCAGCGACGCGAAGCCGCGCGGGCCGTAGCGCAGGTAGAACCCGAGCTGCATCTTGTACGCCGCCGCGTGGTCGTAGGTCGCCCCGACGACCCCGTCCAGGAAGCGGTCGAGCTGCGGCCCCGGGGCCATCCGCTTGAGCGGCTTCGGCATCTGCGCCGGGTCCGGATCGAGGCCGACGCAGACGAGGGAGTCCCGCGCCTTGAGGATCCGATCGACTCGCTGCAGGAACTTCTCGGGCACCGAGGACTGGTCAGCGGCCGAAGGCAAATAGGTTCCTCCTGCGCGGGGTGCACCGCCCGCCGACGCAGCCTCGCTTTTATCGCGGGCCACCGTTCCCGCCGACCGCGTCCCCGATGGCGACCGAACCCCCGAGCGCCCCGCCCGAGGTCCGGCTGAAGGACCTCACTCCGGCCACGAGCCCCGTGGAGGTCGTCGGCCGGGTGGTGACCGCCGAGCGCCGCGAGGTGACGCGCCGCTCGGACGGCAGCCGGCGCCCGCTCCTCTCGGGACTCCTGAGCGACGGGACCGGGACCGTCCGCTTCACCTGGTGGGACCCGCCCCGGGAAGGCGTCGAACGGGGCACGGTGCTCCGGGCCGTCGGCGCGGAGGTCCGCACGTTCCGGGACCGGCCGGAGCTCACCTTCACCTTCCGCACGCGGGTCGGACCGGCGAGCGACGCGGAGCTCCCGCGGGTCACGCCCGAGGAGATCCCCCTCCGCGCGATCCGCGACCTGCGGCCCCCCGACGAGGGGTTCCGGCTCGAGGCCCGGGTCGTGCGGGTCGCCGAGCGGACGATCACCGTCGGCGAGGAGCGTCGGGTCGTCCACGAGGGCCTCCTCGCGGACGCGAGCGGCGCGCTCGCGTTCTCGTCGTGGACCGACTTCCGCCTCGCGGCCGGCGAGGCGATCCGGGTCGTGGGAGGCTATCTGCGCACCTTCCGCGGTCGACCCCAGCTGGTGCTCGACGAGCGGGCGACCGTGACCCGGATCGGCGGCGAGGGCCTGCCCGATCCCGCCGAGCTCCTCCGCGCCCCGCCGCGCTCGATCGCGCGGGTCGAGGACGAGGGCGGCGGCGAGGCGCTGTCGGTCGAGGGGATCGTGGTCGGCCTCCTGCCGCCGAGCGGGCTCGTGTACCGATGCCCCATCTGCCGGCGCTCGCTGACGGGCGGGATCTGCCGGATCCACGGCCAGGTCGAAGGGCAGCCGGACCTGCGGGCCCGGATCGTGCTCGACGACGGCACCGGGGCCCTCACCGTCAACGCCGGTCGCGCGGACACCGAGCGGCTCTGGGGGCGGACGCTGGCCGATGCGCGCGCGAGGATGCGGGAGGTGCCCGATCCGAACGTGCTGGAGCAGGAGCTCGCGGACGCCCTGCTCGGGCGGCGGCTCCGCGTGCGCGGATCCGGTACGCGCGACGAGTTCGGCGTCACGCTGCAGCCGGACGAGATCGAACCGGTCGAGATCGACCTCGAGGTCGCCGCCGCGGAGCTCTCCGCCCGGCTCGGGACGGTGCGCCGGTGAGCCGTCGCGAGCCCGCCTGGCGCGTCACGGCCCGCGAGCTCGAGAGCTCGCTCGAGGAGGAGCGGGGCACGGGCGAGCGGGCGGCGAGCTACCTGCTCTCCCCGTTCGGCGCGCGCATGAACCGGGTGGTGCTCGCGGGCGCGATCTCCCCGGCGGAGCCGGTCGGGCGCGACGACCCTCCGACGTTCTGGCGCGCGCGGCTCACCGACCCGACCGGGGCGATCGCGGTGACCGCCGGCTCGTTCCAGCCGGTCGCCATGGCGCGGCTGCGGGCGACGACGGAGACGCACCCGGCGATCGTCGTGGGGAAGGTCCACCTCTTCCGCGGCCGCGATGGCGTCGCATACATCTCCGTCCGCGCCGAAGGGGTGAAGTCCGTGGCGGAGTCGGACGAACGCGCGATGCTCGCCGAGATCGTGCGCCAGACGCTCGACCGGCTCGACCTGGTCGAGCGGCTCGAGCGCGAGCCCGGGACCTCGGAGGCGGAGCTCGTCGCCGCCGGCACGCCCGCGGCCTGGGTCCCGGCGGCCCGGGACGCGCTGCGCCGGTATCCCCAGGTCGACCGCGCGGCGTTCCGACGGGAGCTCGGGGCCGCCGTGCGTCGCGTCGCGGGCGACAGCGGCCCCCGACCTTCCGCCCATGGAGCCCCCTCGGGCGTGGTCGTCACCCGGGCGCCGCCCCCGCGACCCCCGCCTCCCCCTCCGACCGCGGAGGAGCGCGAGCAGGAGGCGGCGTTCCTCACGCTGCTGGACGAGCTCAGCGATGTTTCGATCGACGGGTACGCGGACCTGAAGGAGCTGACCGGGCGCCTGGCGGCCCAGGGCGTCGGGGCCGAGCGGGCGGAGACGGTGCTGAACCGGCTCGAGGAGGAGGGGGCCGTCGAGGAGCCGATCGTGGGGAAGCTGCGCCGCGCGTGAGGCCGGCGCGCGATTCGTCCGGCCAGCCTATATATACCGCTCAGGCTCGAAGCCCCGGGGGAATGAGGAACACCTGTCTCTCCGAACCGATGACGAGACCAGCGACGAGCTGACCCCCCTCGCGCTCCGCTAGCGAACATGGCCGAACCGAAGCCGTCCCGTCTGCGCGCCTTTCTCCTGGCGGTCGTCGTCGTCGTCGCGGGGGCGGTCGGCGGCGGGCTCCTCTACTACGAGAACCACAAGCTCGGCTCGCCGCACGAGCTCACGGTCCAGGCCGGCGGCAACGTCACGGTCAACTACATCGGACTGTTCGCCTCCGGCCCCCAGATCGGCCGGGTCTTCGACACCAACCTCTGGTCGGTCTACACGAACAACGGATCGTGGCCGAAGGCGCTCCAGTACTCGCCGCACGGGACGTCCCCCTCGAACTACACGCCGATCGGCTTCTTCGTGGGGTCCACGGCGCCCTCCGGCGGCTACACGATCGGCAACCTCACCTTCGAGACCCCGGTGACCGGGTTCTGGCAGGGCCTGATCGGCATGGCCGGCAACCAGACCCGCTACCTCACGCTCCCGCCCAGCCTGGCCTACGGCTACTCGAACCAGTCGTGCTACGTGACGAAGCCGCTGAGCTACACGCTCCCGGTCACGGTCAGCCTGACGCGGTCGGCGTTCTCGAGCCAGTTCCCGAACGTCACCGCGATGGTGGGGATCGAGTACACGGACCCGGTCTACAAGTGGACCGATCTCGTGCTCAGCGTGAACGCGAGCTCGGTCGTCTACCAGAACCTGCCCTCGCTCGGGACGAAGACGGCCCCCCAGGGCTGGCCGGTGCTCGTGACCAATCTCACCGCGACCACGATCACGCTCACGAACCAGCTGACCGCGGCCAACGCGGGGTTGATCGGCGGGACGTCGGCGGCGAGCGTCTGCTCCACGACCTCCTTCATCATCAGCCAGGTGAACCAGGGCGCCTCCACGTACGTGGAGGACTACAACAGCGAGGTCATCGGTCAGACGCTCGTGTTCATCGTGACCGCGGTCGACATCTTCCCGCCGGGGTTCAGCTGAGCCCCGTCGGCGCGTTCAGCCCCCGAGGCTGATCTTGCCCCGCTTCAGGAGCTCCTGCAGGTTCGCCTCGGCCGCCGAGTCGAGGGCGGCGCTGGGCGGACGTCGACCCGGCGCATAGGCGCGGACGGTCTTCCGAGCCTCGTCCCGCCGGGCCCGGAGCTCGCCCAGCAGGCGCCGGCCGTCGCGCTCGAGACCGTCCATCTCGCGGGAGACCGCATCGACCTGGGCCATGACCGCGGCGCGCTCCTTGCCCTTCGCCCGGAGCGCGGCGACCTTGCCGCCCGCGTCGACCAGCTTCGAGCGGACCTCGCCCATCTTCGCGTCGCGCTGGGCCCGCAGGGCGAGGCCCTCCTGGGTGATCCGCTCGACCTCGGCCCGCGCGGCGGCCACGCGCGCCTCCGCCTCCTTGCGGAGACGCTCGTGCTCGGCCACGGTGGCGCTGCGTTCCTCGGCGACCTTGAGGTCCTTGTGCCGCTGGCGCAGCTGCGCGATCAGCGCGTTCTCCTCGTCGAGGGGCAGCGCGTGGGTCTGCTGGCGGAGCTCCAGGCGCGCGATTTCCCGGCGGATCTGCTCGGGGCGCTCGCGCTCGCCCGG
>JASHWL010000217.1 GCA_030044105.1 Thermoplasmata archaeon | reverse complement strand
GCCGCTCGCCCGGGCGCTCTCCGCGGACGGGGTCCCGGTCCTCCAGCGGTCGATCCGGTATCATCGCCCGCGCGCCCCGTTCTGCGGGATCGGGTACTGCACCGGCTGCCTCGTCCGGGTGGACGGCGCCCCGAACGTGCGGGCGTGCCGGTACGTGCCCGCCCCGGGCGACCACGTGCGGACGGAGAACGCCTGGCCGTCGCCCCGGTTCGACGTGATGGGAGCGCTGGACTTCCTGTTCCCCGGCGGCGTCGACACGCTCCGCGGCTTCCGTCGCCCGGCCGCGTTCACGGGCGTCTACCAGCGCGTCGTGCGCCGGCTCGCCGGCTACGGCGCGCCCCCCACTCCCGGACCGGACCGCGCCCCGCCGGCGCCTCCGGTGACAATGCGGGTCGACGTCGGCATCGTGGGCGGCGGCGCGAGCGGCCGGGCGGCCGCCGCGAAGCTGCACGCCGCGGGCCGGAACGTGCTCGTGATCGACCGCTCGCTCGAGCCCCCGGCCGGGCCCCCGGACGTCCCCCGGCTCGGCGGGACGGTCACGTTCCTCCCGCCGCGGTCGGGTCCCCGGGACCCGTTCGTCCTGCTCGGCTTCTCCGAGCCGGGCCGGGGGATCCGGGTGACGGCCTCGCAGGTCGTCCTCGCCCCGGGCGGATACGATGGATCGCTGCTCTTCGAGGGGAACGATCGGCCCGGGATCCTCACCGCGGACGCGGCCTTCGCCCTGGCCCGGGGGCCCGACCATCCGCCGTTCCGGCGCGCGATCGTCGTGGGTGGCGGCGCGCGGGCGGGCGCGGTGCTCCGGGCGTTCGGGCACCGCGTCGAGGCCGTCGTGGCGCCGCTCGCGATCGCGCCCGAGGTGGTACGCAGCGCCTCGGAACTCGAGGTGCCGCTCTATCCGCGCACCCTGCTCGAGAGCGCGAGCGGTCGGGCGCGCGTCCGCCGGCTCCGCCTCCGATCCCGCGGCAAGGGAACGCGGTTCGATCTCGCCTGCGACGCGGTCGTCCTGGCCCATCGACGGCTCCCGTCCGCGCAGCTGTTCTTCCAGGTGGGCGCGCGCATGGAGTGGCATGCGGGCCCCGGGGCGTACTATCCGCGGACGACGGCCGAGGGTGCCACGACCGTCGACGGGCTGTACGCCGCGGGTTCGGCGGCCGGGGCGGCCGGTGGCGAAGCGGCCGCCAGCGGAGCGCGGGCCGCCGAGGCGCTCCTCCACGGGGCGTCCCCCGCGACCGCCGGGGCCGCCTCGACCCCGGACCGGTCGGAGCTGGAGGGCTACTACCGCGAGCTGCTCACCGGGCGGCCGGGCGGACGCTGGATCGCGTGCGCGTGCGAGGACGTCCTGCTGGACGAGATCGAGGCGGCGCACCGCGCGGGCTATCGCGGCATCGAGGTCATCAAGCGCTACACCGGCGTGGGCACCGGGCTCTGCCAGGGCCGCTACTGCCTACCGGACGCCCTCCTCGTCCTCGCCCTCCTCGAGGGCCGTCCCCCGGTGGAGGTCGGCTACATCACGCAGCGTCCGCCGGCGGTGCCCACCCCGCTCGGGGCCCTCGCCGGTATCGGAGACGGATCGCCCGATCCCGGAGGTCCGTGAGCGCGCCCGCCCGTGCCCGCTACCGGGCCGTGGTGGTCGGCGCCGGCGTCGTCGGGCTGTACACCGCGCACCACCTCGCGGCCGGCGGCGCCGGTCCGATCCTCGTCGTCGACCGCGGGTTCCTGTCGAGCGGGGCGTCCGGTCGGAATGGAGGCGGGGTCCGTCAGCAATGGGAGACGCGCGCGACCGTGCGCCTCGCCCGCGAATCGGTGGCCGACTACCGGCGGTTCGGCCGGGACTTCGGCTACAACCTCTGGTTCCGCCAGGGCGGCTACCTGTTCCTCGCCGAGAACGACCGCGATCTCGCGCGACTTCGCGCCGTGCACGACCTCGTGCGATCCGAGGGGCTCCCGTCGGAGATCCTGGACCCGAGCCGCGTTGCCGCCCTCGTGCCGGGGATCGCCCCGGGCGCCGCCGTCGGGGGCACGTACCTCGCGAGCGACGGCGTGCTCTACCCGTTCCCGGCCGTCTGGGGCCTCTACGAGGACGTCCGCGCGCGGGGCGTCGAGGTCGCGCTCGGCGTGGAGGTCCTCGGGATCGAGGCGCGGGACGGCCGCGTCGCCGCGGTGACGACGTCGCGGGGCCGGATCGACACGGAGGTCGTCGTCAACGCGGCCGGCGGATGGTCGGCCGAGCTCTCGCAGCGGGCCGGCCTGCCGAGCCCGAACACGGCGACCCGGCACGAGATCCTGGCGACCGAGCCGATGAAACCGTTCCTCGACCCGATGGTCGTCCGCCCGTCGGACGGGCTGTACTTCAGCCAGACGATGCGCGGGGAGCTGGTGGGCGGCGTCACGGTGCCGCACCCCACGGGCACCGGGGCCGGCATGCCGAGCTCGCCGGCGTTCCTCACCGCGATGGCGCGCGCGCTCGTGCGCCTCCTCCCGCGCCTCGCGTCCCTCGGGGTGCTCCGCGCGTGGTCGGGGTTCTACGACGACACGCCCGACGGGCGGCCGGTGATCGGCCAGGACCCGCGGCTGAAGGGGTTCGTCCACGGCAACGGGTTCGGCGGCCACGGGTTCATGCTCGCGCCGGCCGCGACCCGACGCGTCGCGCGCGCCGCGCTCGGCGAGCCCACCGACCTCGATCCCGCCGAGTTCTCGCCCGGCCGGTTCCTCGGCCCGACGCCGCCCCCGACCGCCGAGCGGCTGCTCCTCGGCTGACGCCGGGCCCGGTCCGCTATCCTCTTGACGGGCCGCCCCGGTCGGCCGGCCCGTGATCGGCGCGTTCCCCTGGGACCCGTTCCCGCCGGGCGAACCGGATCCGAAGGGGCCGGATCCGATCCACGCCCTCGCCTTCCGCGCGGCCGTGACGGCCGCCGACGGCTACCACGCGGTCCGCCTCGCGCTGCGCCGCGAAGGCGGCACCCTCCGGGTCGGGAACCGCTTCGTCCCCGACGGCCGGTACCGCGAGATCGCGTTCGTCGCGGTCGGGAACGCCGCCAACTCGATGGCGCTCGGGGCGCTCCACGCCGTCGGCAACCGGCTCACGCAGGGGTTCCTCGCCGGTCCGGAGCCGGTGCCCGCCGAGATCCCGTTCCGCGGCACCCGGGTCGGCCCGGGATTTCCCGGGGCCGTCGAGGCCCCCGAGGTCGTGGAGGCGAGCCTCGAGATCGCGCGCGACCTGACCGAGCAGGACCTCCTGCTCGTGCTGCTGTCGCCGGGCGCGCTCCGCGCCCTCGCGACGCCGCCCGCCGGGATGTCCCCCGAGGAGTTCGGCACCCTGCTGCGGACCGCGCACGAGCGGGGCGCGACCGGCCGGGAGGTCGGCCGGCTCGCGCGCGTGCTCGGCACGGGCGCCGTCGGAGGGCGGATCGGCCTCGCCACGTCCCGGGCGGACGTCGCGACGCTCGTCGTCGAGCGGGGGGACGGCGCGACGGTGCTGGGCGGCGGCCCGACCCGCGTCGTCGAGCCCGCGGAGCGGGCCGAGGCCCGGGCGATCGCCGGGCGCCTGGGGCTCGAGGGCACCGTGGCCCCGGCGGCGTGGGAGCCCCCGCCCGATCTCGGCCCGCGCCCCCCCGTCCCCCGGGTCGCCCGCCCCGTCGTGGTTGCCTCGCCCTCGGACGCGCTCCGGGCAGCCGCCGACGCGGTGTTCGACAAGGGCTGGACGAGCCGCCTCGCGTTCCTCGAGCTCCACGACCCGGCCCCGGTCGCGGCGCAACGGTGCCACGACCGCGCGGAGGAGCTGCTCGCCGCCGAGCGGATCACGCCGGACAGCCACACGAAGGGGGTCGCCACGTTCTCGATGGCGACCCTCGGTCTCCCCGAGGGCCTCGACGAGGGCCCCGCGCTCGGCGAGTTCCTCACGGTCTCGACCGAGCTCCTCCGCCGGCGCGAGGCGAGCGTCGGGCTGTTCCGCACCGCCGGGAACATCGGGAGCGACGCGTACCCGCCCGGCGCCGTGGTCGGCGCCCCGACGGATCCCGAGGCGAACGTCCCGCCGGGCCGGGCGCGCGCGGTACGGATGCGGCGCGGGATCACGGACGTGGGATGCCTCGCGATGGTCGTCTATCCGAAGCCGGCGGCGGCGGAGGCCACGAAGTGAACCGGTCCGGGCGCCCTAGGCCCCCAGCAGCCCTTCGAGCTCGTCCAGCCGGTGGATGACCGTGGCGGGACGCGGGGGCGGCTTCCGGTCCCGGCTGAGCCACACGGCTCGGAGGCCGGCGCCGGTCGCGCCCTCGTGGTCGGCGACCCACGCGTCGCCGACGTGGACGGTCTCGCCGGGATCGGCCCCAGCGCGCCGGAGCGCGAGGCGAAAGGCGCGGGGGTCCGGCTTCTCCGCGCCCGCCTCCTGCGAGTAGGTGACGGAGTCGAAGAGCCCGGTCCATCCGAGCCGCTCGAGCGACTCGAGCAGGTAGTCCGTGTTGTTCGAGAGGACGTGCACCGTGAGGCCCGCACGGCGCAGCGCGAGCACGGTCGACCGCGCCTCCGGGAAGGGCGGGTGCTGCTCCGGCGAGGTGGCCCAGGCGCGGAGCGCGACCACGAGCGCGCCGTCCGGGTCCTCGACGCCGAGCTCGACGAGCGTCGCCGCGTGGACCCGGTCCCAGAACGTCGGCGACGCGCCCAGGAGGCGGTACTGGAGGCTTCCCAGCCGCCCCAGGGCGATCGTGTTCGCGCGCTCGTAGCGGGCCGGATCGATCGGGATCCCCCGCGCCGCGAACACGTCCCGCCAGCCGGCGTACGGTTCCGGCGCGCCGCCGACGAGGGTTCCGCCGAAGTCGAGGAGGACGGCGCGGACGGGAGCCGCGCGGCCCGCGCGCCGGGCCGGAGCCGGTCCGGACGGCATCGCGGTCAGCCGGTGTCCCGCGGCGAGTCGATCTCCTCGCGCTGGAAGTGGCGCTTGAGCGCCATGTACTCGTCGAACGAGATCTCGCGCCGGGCCCGCACCGCGCCGGCCTGCTTCAGCGAGGAGATCTGGTAGCGCTCGAGCAGCTCCGGCACCGGCCGCGACCTCTCGGGCGACCGGTCGGCGGCGATCGGGACGGCCGCGATCGGCCGGTCGAACGTCGGCTCGACCGACGGCGCGGCGATCGGGGCGGGCGCGACGCCCAGCCCGCCGAGGTAGGCCACCAGGCGCTCGTGCTCGACGGACGAGAGCTCCCCGTCGTCGCGCAGCGCATCGACGAGGGACCGGGTGCGGGGGCGATACGTCTCGATGAGCTCGGGCAGCTCGCGGTCCGGCCGGGCCGCCGGGACCGCCGCGATCGGGGGTCCCAGGAGCGCGTCGAGGTCCGCGCGCAGCCGCTCCAAGGCCTCGGAGAGCTCCGCGTGCGACGGCGTCCCGCTGCTTTGGTCGGCTTCGAAGCGCGCGGAGAGGCGGACCGAGCCGGCGCCCGGCTGGGCCGGATCGATCGGCCGTTCGACGGTGAGCTCGACCTCGCGCCGCGGGAGCGCCACGCCGCCCGACGAGCCACGGCGCGGAAAAGGATGCGGGGGCCGGTCGAAGATGCGGCGCCGGACGGGGACCCGCGCGTCAGGCCGCGGACGTCCGCGGGCCGGCGCGCGCAGCGACCGGTCCGGCCGCTCCCGTCGGGCCGATCGCGCCCGGCGGGTCCCCGCCGCACGCCATCGAAGCCGTGGCGTGCGCGTAGTACACCGTGCCCACGGTCGCGTTGATCGTGGCGTTGTACTGCGCCCCGGTGCCGGCGGCGGTCGACGCGAGCGAGCAGGTCGAGAACTGAACGAACCACTCCGAACCCACCGAACGGAAGACGGAGCGGACGCCGCCGATGAGCCCATAGAGCGCGGAGGCGTTCGGATGGGCCGCGAGGAAGCCGCTCGCTCCGGTGGCCACGGACGCGCCGGCGTCGGGGCTGTCGAGCACGCGGGCCGGGATCGGGGCCACGATCGCGAAGATCGCCGTGCAGACGGGGGTCTCGAGGAGGCCGAGGGTCGTCGCGCGGCCGTTCGCCACGAGGGCCAGCGCGATCGCGCCCGATACGTTCCGGTACGCGAACTCCCAGAACGGCGCGGTGCCCGACGTCACGTTCCCGGCGAAGGCCGGCACGGTGAGGTTCGTCGCGCCTCCCCCGGCCGGAGCGAACGTGCAGTTCGTGAGGCCCAGCTCCCCGAGGGCGAGGGAGGTGGTCACGGCGGTCGGAGAGTCGATCCCGACCGCGAACAGCAGCGACCAGTTCGTCGTCCCCGCGAAGGAGCGGACCGAGTAGTTCGACCCCGGCGCCGCCTGGCCGTAGGTGATCGCCCCGCTCGGGATCGAGGGCGCCGACGGCCCGAGCCCCGGGAACACGAACGCGAACACGACGATCAGCGCGATCACGACGGCGACGACCCCGGCGTAGAGGGGCGCCCGCGACCTTCGCGGGCGCGACGAGGGCGGCTCGTAGTAGTACGACGGCGCCGGCGTTCCCGGATCCGGGGGCGGGGCCGCCGCGGAGCGCGGTGCGGACACGGCCGTGGGGCCGGCATCGACCCCGGCCGGTTAAGGTCATCGCGCGCGGGCCCGCGCCCGCTCCCGGGCCGGTTCCGCGACTCGATTACTGATGTTCACCTACTTTCATACCGTAACTATTTAATCCTCGCCGGGCCTGTCGAGGGTGAACGCGATGCCGATCGAGACCTCCCATGCCCGTCGCCCGATCGTCGGTCCCTCCGAGGAGCGGGACGGGTGCGACTCCGCCGACGGCCGGAGCCTGTGCCCGGTCCTCGCGGCGGTCGGGGTCATCGGCACCGAGTGGCGGCTCGCGATCGTGCACCGGCTGCTCGACGGACCGCAGCGGTTCAGCGAGATCCTGAAGTCGAACCCGCGGCTCAACGCGAAGACGCTGAGCGCGACCCTGAAGTTCCTCGAGTCGCAGGGCGTGGTCCAGCGGACGGTCGTGAGCACGCGGCCGTTCTCGGTCGTCTATTCGCTCACCGAGATGGGGCTCGGTCTGGCCCCCGCGGCGCGCGAGCTCCGCGCCTGGGGCGAGCGCTGGCTCCTGCCGCGACAGAACGCCACGAGCCGTGCCGCCGCCCGACGTACGCCGGCGATCCAGGGAGAGCTCCCCCGCATCGTACCGGCGGACGCCGACGCCCCACGGGCCCGCTGAAACGCCGGAGTGACGGGGCCGTTCCGCGGCCTCCCCGTTCCCGCCTCAAATAGCGCGGAACCGCATCGCGTCTCTGCAACCAACCCCCGGAAGGACCCCTTCACATCGCCCCCAGAGGGCAGCACCGTGCCCTGGGCGTGCGAGGGGTCCTTCCACCAATCCTTCTGGAGGAGCGGGAGCGTGCGATGCTCAGGCCGACCACGCCGACAGCCGGCGCCCGCAGCGACCGCAGAATTTCACCGCGCCGCCCGTGTCGTCGCCGCAGAACGGGCAGAACCCGCGCCGGCGCGCGTACTGCCAGCGCGTGAACACCAACAGCGGTCCCAGGATCGCGACCGCGAGCCCCAGCCCGCCGACGAACTCCGCGACCTGGGCGGTCGGGCTCGGCCAGCACGTCCCCGAGACCGTGGCCGCGCAGAGACCGGTCACGGCCGCCCACGGTGCGGCGAGGAGCGCGCCAATCACGATCAGCATCACGCCGAGTCCCGGGCGGGCGCGCGGGGGTTGCGGAACCGGGCTGGAGGTCCCCATGGGGAACGGGCCGACTTCCGGTAATCGCCCGGTGGGCCATGAGATTATCCCGGTCGCGGACCGGCACGGTCCGCACCGTTCATCGTTCACGCACGGCGCACGCCTGACCGCCCCTCGGCCGATCGGGCGCCGAACATGCGAGGCGACTCGTCCCCCGAACGGTCCTCGGTCGCGCCCTCGATCTTCGTCCCCGGAACGACCTCGACCGACCCGGACGCTCGCCTGACCCGAACCTGGGCCCCTGCCCCGGCCCGCGTCTCCGGCCGACCCGGCCCCTCGAGACCGCCCGCCGCCGCCCCGGCCCCCACCGTCTGACGCGTCGCGCCGCCCCGAAGGAGCACGGGTCCTTCCGGGCCGCCCGCCCCTAGCGTACGCCCGGCCGGCACCGCCGAGCGTCCGCGGGACGAACGGGCCCCGTCGCGTCAGCGCCTTCCCGGCCCCCGCCGGACCACTGCTTCCCGAGCCTCCGCGGTGGTCCGACCGCGGACCGAGCCGCTCGGGAGCGGTCGCCGACCCCGGTGCGACGCCCGTCGCACGCCCCCCGAAGCCCGCCGACGCGCGGCTCCGCGACGGCGGGAGGGTTCGTGAACCACGTGGATGCCTACGGCATCGACCGCAACGCCTCCCAACCGATTCCCCGCCGAACTCGCCGCCGGGTCCGCCGCATCGGAGAGCTCCGACTCCCGATCGCCGGACCGTACTGCCCCCGCGCCCGGCTGTACCTGTTCCCGGACGGCCGGACGATCTGGGTGGTGCGCCTCTGGGAGGTCGATCGCGCGGTGACCCGCGCGCTCGGCACGCCCGTCCTGCGCGCGTACGCCCGGTCCAGCGGCCTGACCGATCTGCTCGCCGAGATCGACCGGCTCGACGCCCGGGCCCGCGCGGAGGCGCACCGTGCCGTCGACTGATCTCCTCCGCCTCCGCTGCGCGGCGCCCTACCGCGTGCGTCGGCTGCTCTATCGGGCGCTCGCGCACGAGCTCGCCGCCGCCGCGCCGCCCGCCGGCGCCGTCTTCGAGTCCGTCGGCGCCGACCCGATCCCCTGGGTGACCGTGCGCCCCGCCGGCGTGGCACGCGCCGTGCTGCGCGCGAACCCGGGACAGTTCGAACCCGTCGAGGTCGGACCCGTGGGACCGGCTCCGGCGCCGCCCCCGCTCGTCGTCGACCGGGTGGGCGTCGTCGTGACCGGAGAAGGGGGTCCGCCGGATCCGGCGGAGCCGACGCCCCTCTTCCCTCCCCGCGCCGCGACCCCGGCCGGACCCCACGGCTGGGTGGCCGCCCAGACGTTCTGGGTGCGCGGGGAGGCGGGCGGTCTCTGGGCGGCGCGCCGCTTCCGCGCGGCGTTCGCCGATCGGGCCGAGGCCGACCGCTCGGTGCCGGACCTGGCGCGCGCCCTCGCGCGCGAGTGGTCGGGCGACACGGCCGCGACCACGGTCGTGTTCCTCGCCTGGCCCGGCGCGGT
>JASHWL010000037.1 GCA_030044105.1 Thermoplasmata archaeon | reverse complement strand
GAGGTCCCGGTGCTGCTGAGCCCGGAGGGCGTTCGGACCGACGGGCGACGGGTGGATGAGCTGCGGCCGATCCGCATCGAGGCCGGGGCGCTGAAGCACGCCGACGGCTCGGCCTACGTGGAGTGGGGCGCGAACAAGGTGATGGCCGCGGTCTACGGGCCGCGCGAGGTCCATCCCCGGCACCTCCAGCAGAACACCAAGGCCGTCATCCAGTGCAAGTACAACATGGCCGCCTTCTCCGTCGACGAGCGGAAGCGGCCCGGGCTCGACCGGCGCTCGCAGGAGATCTCGAAGGTCATCGCCGAGGCGCTCGAGTCCGTGGTGTTCGTCGAGGAGTTCCCCCGCACGAGCATCGACGTCTACATCGAGGTGCTCCAGGCGAACGCGGGCACGCGGTGCGCGGGGCTGACCGCCGCGTCGGTCGCGCTCGCGGACGCGGGCATCCCGATGGTCGACCTCCTGCCCGCGGTCGCGGTGGGGAAGGCCGGCGGGGCCCTCGTCCTCGACCTCAACAAGGCGGAGGACAACTTCGGGGAGGCGGACCTCCCGATGGCGATCGTCCCGCAGTCCGGTCGGCTCGTGCTGCTCCAGATGGAGGGGCACGTCACGCAGGAGGAGCTCGCGCGCGCCCTCGAGATGGGCGTCCAGGGCACGCGGCAGGTCTACGACAAGATGCGGCAGGCGCTCCGCGACCGCTACGCGAGCGCGCCGTCCGCGGAGGCGGCCCAATGAGCGACGAGGTCACGGCCGAGATCCTGACGACCCATATCCTTGACCTCGCGGGCGCCGGTCGGCGCCTGGACGGCCGGGGGATCGACGACTACCGGCCGCTCACGATCGAGCCGGGGTACGTCGCGACCGCCGACGGCTCGGCCCTGGTGCGCCTCGGGGACACCGCGGCGGTGGCCGGCATCAAGCTCGAGCCGGGGAAGCCGTTCCCCGACACGCCGAACGCCGGCGTCCTCACGACCAACGCCGAGCTGGTCCCGCTCTCGAGCCCGACCTTCGAGCCCGGACCGCCCCAGCCCGGGGCGATCGAGGTCTCGCGCGTCATCGACCGGGCGATCCGCGCCGCCGAGACGATCGACCTCACGCGCCTGTGCGTGACCCCCGGGGAGAAGAGCTGGGTCTGCTACGTCGACGTGCACATCATCGACCACGGCGGGAACCTGATCGACACGGGGCTGCTCGCGGCCCTCTCGGCCCTCCAGCACGCGACCGTGCCCGCGAAGCGGTTCGGGATCGCCGAATCCGACTACGCGCTCGAGATCGAGCACCAGCCGGTCGAGTGCACGTTCGTGCGCCTCGGCGAGGCGATCGCCGTCGACCCGACGTTCGACGAGGAGCGGGCCTGCCAGGGCCGCCTCACGGTCGCGACCGACGAGGCCGGGCACGTCGTGGCGATGCAGAAGGGGCTCGTCGGCGCCTTCTCGCCCGACGACGTGAAGTCGGTCGTGGAGCGCGCGTTCCGCCACGGCGACCGCCTGCGCGCGGCCGCCCGGGAGGGCGCATGAGCAAGCGCACGAAGAAGGTCGGCGGCACCGGCTGGATGGGCCCCCGCTACGGGATCCGCATCCGCCGGCGCGTGCTCGAGATCGACCGCGCCCGCGAGCGCCCCGCTCCCTGCCCCCGCTGCTCGACCGTGACCCTGCGCCGCGTCGCGAGCGGGATCTTCGAGTGCCGCCGGTGCGGGACCCGCTTCGCGTCCAACGCCTACGTCTTCCAGGCCCCGCCGTCGATCACGCGCACGGAGAAGGAGGAGGCCGCGGGCAACGCTTAAGCCCCCGCGGTCGCTCGAAACGTCTCCATGTTCCGCTGTATCCGGTGCGGGGAGGCCCTCCCCTCGGACGCGAACCTCTTCGGCGTTCGGTGCGACAACTGCGGTGGGAAGATCTTCACCAAGGAGCACCCGAACGTCAAGAAGACCCTGAAGGCCCGCTGAACGGCCCGCCGTCCGCCGGCGGGTCCTGGATCTCGATCCAGATCCCGTCCGGGTCCTCGACGAAGCCGATCCAGTAGCGCCCCGCTTCGTGCCACGGCTCGACCGCGACGCGGGCGCCCATCGCGCGCAGTCGCTCGATGAGGGCCCGGGCATCCGGCACGACGACGCCGAGGTGGTCCAACCCCTCGCCCACGGTGTAGGGCGGGGCGAACCGCGAGCCGGGAGGGTAGTAGTTCAGCTCGAGCTGGACGTGGGTCTCGGGGTCCTCCAGCCCGACGAACGTCCCGCCGTGGCTCATCCGGCCCCGGCCCTCCTCGCGCAGCCCGAGGCCCTCGCGGTAGAAGCGCAGCGATCGGTCGAGGTCGGTGACGCGGATGCCGGTGTAGCGCAGGCTCATCGGCGGGGCGAAGGCGTCGCCCCGTATCTCCTCGCTCCGGAAACGCCTAAGCCCGGGGGCCCCTCGCGGCGCCGTGCCGCGGGCCTCCGTCAGCTTCCTGGGCGGGGTGCGCGAGATCGGCGGGAACAAGGTCCTGATCGAGGACGGCCCGGACCGGATCCTCTTCGACTTCGGCCCCTCGTTCTCCCCGCGCCTCGAGGCGTACTACTCGAACTACCTCCAGCCCCGATCGACGAGCCTGGGGAAGGACCTCCTCGAGTTCGACCTGATCCCGCGGCTCCCGGGCCTGTACTCCCGGGAGGCGCTCGCCGATGCGGAGCTCCGCTACATCGCGCCCGAGGTGCACGGCATCTTCGTCAGCCACGCGCACGCCGACCACGTCGGCTACCTCGGGCTCGTCGATCCGGAGATCCCGGTCCACGTGGGGGAGGGGACCCGCACGCTGATGGACTCCATCGAGACCGCGACGCGGCAGCGGTACGGGGACCACCCGTGGCGGCTCTTCCACGGTGGCGAG
>JASHWL010000216.1 GCA_030044105.1 Thermoplasmata archaeon | reverse complement strand
GGCCCGTGGGTCATCCCGAAGGAGGAGGTCGGCGACGTCTACCCCCTCAAGATGGAGCTCAAGGTGAACGGGACCGTCCGCCAGGCCGGCGACACCACCGACTACGTCTTCCGGATCCCGCAGATCCTCGCCCACCTCTCGACGGGCATCACGCTCGAGCCCGGGGACCTCCTGTCCCTGGGCTCGCTCGGGGGCGTCCCGGGCTTCGAGTTCGGGAACGAGAGCCGGAAGCTGAAGCCGGGCGACAAGATCGAGGCCCAGATCGAGCGGATCGGCCGCCTCGTCATGCCGGTGAAGGCGGAAGCTCTGCCTCCTGTCGTAGCACCAGGAACAGCGCCACCGGCGTAGGCAGCTCGTCCGAGCCGCCCGCGGCGCCGTGGACCCCGCCCCCCGGGAACGGATAGTCCACGTCGGCGGAGAAGGTCACGCGGGTCGTCGCCGCCCCGACCGGCCCGGCGAGCGCGTCGCCGAACGGGTCGAACGCCTCGATCGCGTCGCGGTCCAGCGGCACGACGCGGAAGCCGGTCCCGCCGTGCAGCGACCCGGGGAGCCGGATCAGCCGGTGGATATCGGTCGTGACCGGCGCGTCCGTCTCGCCCTGCACCTCGACCGACGCGGCGCGGACGATCGCCTCGAGCAGCTCGTCCGGCAGGTCGCGCCGGGCCACGTCGAGCGAGAGCGTCCGCCGGATCTTCTCCGCCCCGTGGTCGTCCACGAGGACCCGGGCCCACCGGCGGGCCTCGGCCGAGGGGATCCCGAACGCCCGCATCTCCCGCTCGGCCTCCGCCGCCGTTCCGACCTCCCAGCGTCGCAGCACCTCCAGGATTGCCCGCGTCGTGCGACCCGGCCAGCCCGCGGCGTCCGGGGGCACCAGCGAGCGGGCGCCCCGGCGGGGGCGCCGCACGCCGGCGCGCTCGACGTCCGCCACCGTCGCGGCGTCGGCGGCCTCGACCGCTTCGCCCTCCCGGACCGTGCGGACGGCCTGCATCGGGTCGACGCCCGTGCCGACGATGTAGTCGACGAGCTCCCTCCGCTCGGGGCTCGAGAGCGGGAGGAACCGTTCCTGTCGCACGTGGACGTGGTAGCCGCGCCCGCCCGAGAACACGATCTGGGTGGCCGCCGGGTCGATGCCGAAGTCCCCGAAGAGGAAGTCGTCGACCAGGCTCGTGAGCCTCCGCTTCACGAGCGCCAGCTGGGCCGGATAGGGGAGGGCTTCCGCCCCGCGCAGGTGGTCCGCGTCCAGGTCGAAGATCAGGTCCGCCCCCAGCCACTCCTTCGCGGCCATCGTCGGCTCGGCCGGGCGCCGGTAGTAGGCCGACGAGTAGTAGACGTGTCGCGGGACCTCCTGACGGAGGAACCGGCCGAGGTCGGCCGCCGTCGGCAGCGTCGCGTGGCGTCGCATCAGGGTCTCGGCCGCGAACGGGAACGCCGCGAACTCACGCCGGGCGATCCGCTCGGGGGCCCGGACCGGGGCGGTTCGGTAGTAGTTCGAGAACACGCCGTGCGCCCACGCGAGGGTCGGCGCGTCGAGGGCCGGGGTCTTGGCCACGCCTTACTCCGACGCCGGGTCGGCGGGGGACGGCGCCCCGATCTCCTCGATCGCCGCGTCCCGGCGCAGCCGCGCGAGGAGATGGAACACCGTCGAGTGCTCGCTGCCCTTCAGCAGGAGCTCGATCGCGCGGGTCCCTCGCTCGAGCTGGTCCTCGTCGCCGATGAGCGCCACCGTCGACCCGAACACGCTGACCGAGCAGCCCGACAGCTCCTCGAGGCGCGCCCGGGCGCGGCCGCGCGTGCCGATCACGCGGGCCCGGATGCGGCGGAGCGCCGCCTTCTCGTGGTGGCCGGTGGTGAACTTGATGTCGAGGATCCCGAGGTAGGTCCGGTCCTTGAGCAGGCGCATCGCGCGCTCGGGCGAGAAGCCGCGGCCGATCGCGAGCGCGATGTCCCGGGCCTTCATCGCCCCGTCCGGGTCGTCGTCCGGGCCCTGGATGCGCACCTCGCCCTCCTCGGCGTCGACGTCGATCTGCGTGCCGGTCCGCTCGGCGATGTCGCGCTTCGTCCGCCCGCCGGCGCCGATCAGCACGGCGACGCGCTCCTCGGGGATCCGGGCGTAGAGGGTCGTCATCCGCTCACTCCTCGGCCGGCTTCGCGGCGAGCCGATCGCCGCCGACCGCGCTCAGGAAGTCGGCCGGTGCGACCGGGTAGCCGAGCCGCCCGATGAACTTCGCGTAGTGGGTCAGGTCGCGCTCGAGCAGGTGCTGCGCCTGCGGGTGGTCCGCCCGGATCGCCTGGGCCACGTCGATCAGGACGACCCGGTCCTGCCAGTAGAGGGTGTTGTACGGCGAGAGATCGCCGTGCACCAGGCCGGCCCCGAGGAGCATCGCCCGGATCTGGCCGACCAGGTCCTCGTACAGCGCCGCGGGGTCCTCGACCACCGCGTCCTTGAGCCGGGGGGCCGCACCCCGCTCGTCGCCGATGAACTCCATCACGAGCACGTTGCGGAGGTGACCGTACGGATGCGGGGCGCGTACCCCCGCGTCCGCGAGCCGCGAGAGGATCGTGTGCTCCCGGCGGGTCCAGCCGATGATCAGTCCGCCGAAGTTGCGCACGCTGGTCTGCTGGCGCAGCTCCTCGAGGGCGTAGGGCGGCAGGTGGCGGAACGTGGTGTTCCCGATGCGGTAGATCTTCACCGCCCGGTACTCGGTCCCCCGGGTCGCGCGGAAGACCCCGCCCTCCTTGCCGGTCGAGATCGGGAAGTCCACCGAGTCGAGGAGACCCTGGTTCACCAGTCGGGAGACGGCCAGCAGCGTCGGGTGATCGAAGAACTCGTCGAGCAGCTTGCGGTGGGTCGCCTCCTTGCGGCGGTCCTCCCACCGCTCGCGGCGGCTCGGGAACACGAGCTGGTCGGCGCGGGGCATCCCTCGCGAACGTGCCCCCGCGTCCAAAAGTTCTCCGGCCGGAGGGTCGACCGAGTGGTGCCGGGGCAACCTCGCCCTTTTCCGCCCCCGGTGGCTAGTTTCGATGTATGTCGCTACTGGGTCTGACGCCCTCCGGGCCGCGCGGGCCGGCTCCGTCCCCCGGCGGACCTCCGTCGGGGAACCTCTCCACGCCGGCGTTCGCGCGGGTGCTCGACCGGACCGCCGACTACGATGCGGTGTTCCGCGTCGTCCGGGACGCCGTGCACCGAGTCCTGGGCATCGAGCGCCCCGGCCTCGGCCTCGGGCTCTCGAACCTGCCACCCTCGATCGGCGCGTACTGGCAGGTGACCGGGAACCTGATCGTGCTCAACGAGGGCCTCGTCCAGGTGATGCGGGCGAACGCGACCTCGCCGCTCGAGCTGAACAGCTTCGTCTACGTCATTCTCGCGCACGAGTACCTCCACGCGCTGGGCTACCTCGACGAGGGCGCGGTCCGGAAGGTCACGGCCCACGTCACCCGGACGGCGCTCGGGCCGGACCACCCCGCGACGCGCATGGCCGAGGGCGACCTCTGGCGGCTGTACCCGTTCCTGGCCTACGCCCCGGGCGGGAACGGCCAGCGGATCAAGGTCGTCCGCGGGTTCGACCTCGCGAGCACGCAACAGTACATCCGCTGAGCCCGCGCGGCCCCCGCCGGGCCCCGTCGTGGACCTTATCTCGGGAGCCGATATTCTCCCGCCGGTCATGGTCGTCAACGATGCCATCGGCATCGCCCTCGTCCTCGTGGGGGTCGCCCTCCTCGCGGTCGAACTGATCCACCCCGGGGCGCTCCTGCTGATCCCGGCGTCGATCCTCCTCGCGGCGGGATTCCTCTACCTGTTCCTGCCCAACGACCTCCTCGACAGTTACATCGGGCCCGTGGTCGTCCTGGTCGCCGCCGTCGTGGGGGCCCTGATCGAGATCCCCTACTACCGCTGGGTCGCGCCGGTGCATCGGCCGATGACCACCACCAGCGCCGGGCTGGTCGGCTCCGAAGGGATCGTGATCACCCCCGTCGTGCCGAACACCCTGCGGGGCAAGGTCCGGATCAACTCCGAGATCTGGTCGGCGCGGGGGACCCAGGAGATCCCCGCCGGGACCCGCGTGCGCGTGGTCCACGGGGAGGGCGTCTCTATCACGGTCCAACCGATCGGGGCATCCGTCCCGGACGGGGGCAGCTCGTAAGGGGGAACGAATCCAGCTATGGATTACACCGGAGTGTACGTCGCGTTCATCGTCATCGTCCTCGCGATCCTGATCCTGTTCGCTCGGGCCATCTACACGGTCCAGCCGTACCAGCAGGGCATCGTGACCCTGTTCGGGTCGTACAAGCGGATGATCAACCCGGGGTTCAACCTCGTCAGCCCCCTCGCTCAGGTGCTCAAGATCGACCTGCGGACGCAGGTGCTCGAGGTCCCGCGCCAGGAAGTGATCACGAAGGACAACTCGCCGACGAACGTCGACGCGATCATCTACATCAAGGTCGTCGACGCGCCGAAGGCGATCTTCCAGGTCCAGAACTACCACGTGGCCACGGTCGC
>JASHWL010000036.1 GCA_030044105.1 Thermoplasmata archaeon | reverse complement strand
GCGGGAACGACCGAGACCAGCGTGTTGGACGAGCCGTAGATCTGCGTCGAGAGCTTCGAGTAGGCGTTGAGCGCGAACGAGGTGTTCGCGCCGAGGCCGACCGTCGAGTTCAGGAGCACGTAGTTCAGGTGGTTCTGGATCGCGACCGCCTTGTAGGTGATCACGGCGGAGACGACGCCCGTGGTGATCAGGCTCGCCGCCTCCGACTCGTGCTCGATCCGCGTGTACGACGGGTTCGGGGTGGCGTACGATCCCGGGGCCCCGCTGTACAGCTGGTTGTACACCGCGGTCGTGCTGCCGTTCTGGAACTGGCCCTGCAGCATCATCGAGAAGATCTCGTTGTAGCCGTTGGGGTCGGTCGACGCGTTCCAGACCCCGAACGGCGCGTTGCCGGGCGTCTCCACGTCCTGGACCAGCTTCCAGCCCCAGTTCGTGGCGTTGACCCCGTGGAACGCGGGCAGGCTCGCGTTGTAGATCAGGACCTCCTGGGTCTGGGCGAACACGACCTCGTACGAGGCGTAGGTCGGTTGGAGCAGCTGGGGGATCAGCCGGAAGTCGGCGAGCGCCGCCACGTCCGTCTTCGCGCCCGTGGACGTGATCGCGGTCGTGATGTCGAGCGAACCCTCGTAGGTCTGGGCCGCGGCCGGCGCGGTGACCCCGGGGGTCTCGTTGACGAGCGCGTTGGCGACCATCGGGAAGGTGTCGACCAGCGTGCCGGCGCCGAGGATCGAGAGCGTGTTGTTGGCCGCGGTGCTCGGCGAGGAGGCCGGCGAGCCACGGTATTCGTAGCCCGCGTAGAACCCGGCGCCGCCGACGGCCGCCGCGACCACGATGAGGACCACGACCCACACGGCCGTGCTCGTGCCGCGGGCCGGAGGCGGTAGGGTCGTGGTTTCCGAGGACGCCGGAGCGGACGCGGACATCGATGTGGCATTTTCACCTATCGGATAACTCCTTCGCGACGCCGCCGTCGGCGTCCGGCTCCCGTCAGAGCGCGCGCCGACGGTCCACCGGGAAGTATATCCGGTAGGCGCGGCCGACGACCGCATCGAGCCCGACCGGGCCGAAGCGTCGGCTGTCGCGGGCGACCTCCCGGGCGTCGCCGACCACCTCCACGGTGCGTCCCGCGGGGTCGACCGAGCCGATCCGCTTGATCAGCCACCGGTCCGGGGATTCCGGATCGACGAGTACGACGATCTCCCCCGCCCGCGGGAGCCGGGCCCGGAACGCGCCCCGGTCGACCCTGATCCGATCGCCCGGCTCCAGCGTCGGGCGCATGCTCCCGTCGCGCACGACCACGCGGGCCCGGTCGCGCCAGCGCGGCCGCGCGCCGGCGGCGGATTCCTCCTCGGGGCGCTCCGGCATCTTTATCGGGGACGCCGGGCTCGCGCGACCATGCCGCGCCCACCGTTCTCGCTCGGACTCGTCGACCGCCTCCGCGACGCCGTACTTCCCCCCCGACCCGTGTATGCGCACTGCGACATTCCGTGCGGTATTTACGACCCGCACGAGGCGCAGATCGCGGCGCTCACGGTGCTGCGGATGGACCAGCTGATCGGGGAGCTCCCGGCGCCGGCCGCGGACGCGAAGCCGGAGGACCGCGCCGCGTACGGCTCGAAGCTCGCGCGGTACACGGCCGTGAAGGAGACCCACGCGGAGCGCGTCAAGAGCGAGGTCCGCGTGATCTGGGGCGACTACTTCACGCCCGATCACGTCAAGCAGTTCCCGCAGACCCACGACCTGGTCTGGCGGATCCTCAAGGGGGCCTCGAAGGCGCGGCAGGGCACGAACCTCGCCGATGCCCAGGACCTCCTGAAGCTGGTCCAGGAGTTCTCCGAGCTCTTCTGGCAGACGAAGGGAGCCAAGACCCGCCGGATCCCCTCGATGCAGAAGTCCGGCGGCGAGCTCGTCGTACCGGCGTAGGACGGGCTCGCGTGGCGCATCGGCCCGCGCGGTCGGGCGGGGAGCGCCGAACATGAGCGAAGCGGTCCCGATCGACGGGCGGTCGCTCTCGCTCGAGCGGTTCCTGGCGGTCGCCCGGCGCGGGCACCCCGTCGCGGTCGGGGAGGAGGCGCGGACCGCCTGCGCGGAGAGCCGGGCCGCGGTCGAGCGGGTGGTGGCCCACCGCCGCGTCGTCTACGGCGTGACGACCGGGTTCGGCGGGCTCTCGCACCGGGTGATCTCACCCGAGCAGGCGCACGAGCTCCAGACGTCGCTCGTCCGCAGCCACGCGAGCGGCGCCGGTCCGCCCCTCCCGACCGACGTCGTCCGGGGCCTGGTCCTGCTCCGCCTCAACTCGCTCGCCGCCGGTCGCTCGGGCGTCCGGCCCGAGATCCTCGACCGCCTCGCGGACGTCCTGAACCGGGACCTCGTTCCCTGGATCCCCGAGCAGGGGTCCGTCGGCGCCTCCGGCGATCTGGCGCCGCTCGCCCACCTCGCGTACGCCCTGATCGGCGAGGGCGCGTTCGTGGACCGGGCGAGCGGGTCGCCGCTCCCGGCGTCCGAGGTGCTCCGACGGGAGGGGATCCCGCCCGTCGCGCTGCACGAGAAGGAAGGGGTCGCCCTGCTCAACGGGACCGCGCTCATGGCGGCGTACCTCGCGCTCGCGGTCGCGGACCTGGGGCGGCTGCTCGACGCCGCGCTGCTCGCGGCCGCGCTCTCGTACGACGCGCTCGAGGGCGATCCCGAGGCGCTGGACGACCGCCTCGGCGAGGTGCGGAACCTCGAGGAGCAGCGCGCGATCGCGCGCGCGATGCGGACCCTGCTGGCCGGCAGCGAGCTCTCCGGACGCCGGAGGGAGTGGGCGGGCCAGGACCCGTACACGCTGCGCTGCATCCCGCAGGTGCTCGCGGCGGTCGAGATCGCCCGGGCGTTCGGCGAGCGCGTGGTGGTCCCCGAGCTGAACGCCGTGACCGACAACCCCGTGGTCTTCGGCGACGAGTTCGTGAGCGGCGGCAACTTCCATGGGCAGCCGCTCGCGCTCGCGCTCGACACCCTCGCCGTCGCGGTCTCCTACGTCGCCGCGTTCTCGGAGCGGCGGATCCATCGGCTCGTCCACCCGGCCCTCAACCGCGGCCTCCCGGCCTTCCTGGCCCCGGCCCCCGGCGTCAGCTCCGGCTTCATGATCCCCCAGTATCTCGCCGCGGCGCTCGTCAACGAGAACGCGACGCTCGTCCATCCGGCGAGCGCCGGCAGCCTCTCGACCTCGGCCGATCAGGAGGACTTCGTCAGCATGGGACCGTGGGCCGGCGTCAAGCTCCGCCGCGCGCTGCAGAACGCCCGCACCGTGGTCGCGATCGAGTGGATCGTGGCGGGCCAGGCGCTCGAGCTGCGCCGGCCCAAGCAGGGCGGCGCGGGCAGCGAGGCCGCCCTGCTCGCGCTGCGCGCCCGCGTGGCCCCGTGGACCGCGGACCGCAGCCCCGCGGGCGACATCGAGCGGATCGCGGGCCTGCTCACGACCGGGGAGCTGGTCGACGAGGTCCGGGCGCGCGTGCGGTTCTAGCGGCTACGGAGCCGGCGCCGGCATCGCGGTCGCCGAGGTCGGGAGAGCGCCGGGGGCCGGGAAGCGGACCATCTGACCGCACGCGGGGCACGCGTACTCGCTGACGCCGCGGTGCCGCAACGCCGTCCGGCACTTCGGGCACGGGATCGGCTGCGCGTTGACCCAGGCGGCGAACATCTCCTGCGATCGCCGGTCGCTGAGCGGCTGCGACCGGTCGCCCGCCGTCGTGGGGGAGGGGGACGGGCCGGTAGGCGCCCGAGGCGCCGGAGCCTCCGGAGCGGCGGAGGGGGCGGCCGACGTGCGGGCCGACGAGAGCCGGCCGCACTGGGGGCAGACGGCGAGGCTGGCCGTTCCGGTCTGCTGGAGCGGGATGTGGCAGCTCGGGCAGAGCGTCTTGAGACCGGCGGTCGTGAGGACGGGTCCGGGGGCCGACGGGAGGCGAACGGCCGTGGCCGGTGCGCTCGGAACCGTCGGCGCGGGTGGCGCCGGCGGGAGTTCCGGGAGGGGCCGCGCCCAGCGGACCTGCCGACGCGCCGGATCGTACACCACCGGCGAGCCGGGTCGCTCGAGCTCGTGCGCGAGCACGCGCTGGGCCTTCCGCTCGCGCCACGAGAGCGCGGCCGCGAGGCCGGGCACCGACGTGGTGCCGAGGGACTGCACGGTCGATCGGAGACGTTCGAGGTCCTGCGGAGAAGGACCGAAGAGAGCGGCCATCGCGGGTCGTTCGCGGCGACCGCCAAAAGAACCTATCGTCGCACGCGCAAGGAGCGGGAAGGCACCGGCGGGGCCGCTCCGGGTCTCTTGGACGGTGCCACCAAGAGCCGGCTCCACCGATGCCCGAGGCCAAGCACTGTAAATTCGCAGCTCTCTATATAGGTTTCCCGTGCCCCGGACGGTGGTCGTTGGGCGGTTTCGGCGGGTCCGGAGCGCCCCGGTCCGCCAGCGGTAAGCCCGCCGGAGCGTCCGCGCCGCCGTGGACCGCGCGCTCCGGGACCTCGCCCGCTCGATCGGGGGCACGGTCGCCACCGACGCCCCGGAGCTCGCGCGCGTGAGCCGCGACGGCTCCCACCTGCGCGGGACGCCGGCGGCGGTCGTGGGTCCCCGCGACGCCCAGGACGTGGTCCGCATCGTGGGCTGGGCCCGGCGCCACCGGGTACCGCTCGTGGCCCGGGGCGGCGGAACGTCGCTGGACGGGGAGTCGGTCCCCGGCCCGGGCGCGGTGGTCGTCGACCTCTCCGGCTGGACGCGCGTCCGCGAGGTGCGCGCCGATGACGGCTGGGCGCGCGTCGAGCCGGGCGTGCCGAACCTCGCGCTCCAGCAGGCCCTGGCTCCGCACGGAGCGTTCTTCCCGCCGAACCCGGGATCCTGGGCCACCTCGACGATCGGCGGCAACGTCGCGACCAACGCCTCGGGCCCGCGGTCGTTCCGGTACGGCCCGACCCGCCTCTGGGTACGGGAGATCGGGCTCGTGCTCGGGGACGGCACGCGCACCCGCTGGGGCTCCCGCGTGCGGAAGCGGTCGGTCGGCCCCGACCTCGTGTCGCTGTTCGTCGGCAGCGAGGGCACGCTCGGGATCGCCACCGAGATCACGGTCCGGATCGCCCCGCGGCCCCCGGTCCGGCGGGGGCTGGTCGTGCCGCTCCCGGAGGGGGTGCCCCCGGGACGCGTCGCGGTCGCGCTGGGCACCGCCCGCGGCACGGGGCTCTCGGCGATCGAGTACCTCGATGCGGGGTGCGCGGCCGAACTCGCGGGTCCCGGCGGTCTCGGGCGGGTCGGCCCGGGACCGCTCGTCCTCCTGGAGGTCGAAGCGGAGGGCGAGGACGAGGCCGACCGCCGGGAGGCCGAGGTCGTCCGGACCCTCGGGCGCGCCGGGGTTCGGACGCGCCCCGAGCGCTTCCGCGATGCGGACGAGCTGTGGAGCGTTCGGGGTCAGGCCAGCGTCGCGCTGGACCGCCGGTTCGGCGAGCGCATCCGCGAGGACGTCGCGGTCCCCCCGGATCGGATCGACGCGCTCGTCGGCGCGATCGGTCGTATCGCCGGGCGCCACGCGGTGCCGGTCTACCTCTTCGGGCACCTCGGCGAGGGGAGCCTGCACCCGAACTTCGTGGTCCCCCCCGCGAGTCCGGCGGCGGCCCGGATCCGCAGGGAGTTGGTCGC
>JASHWL010000215.1 GCA_030044105.1 Thermoplasmata archaeon | reverse complement strand
TACACGCTCCTGAACATCGCGGGCATCAAGTGGGGCTCGGCGTTCGCGATCGTGACGACGTTCTCCAAGGTCATCCCGCTCGTCCTGTTCGGGCTGATCGGACTGTTCTTCCTGCGGGTCGGGAACTTCACGATGTTCGGCTTCTCCCCGTTCGGGTGGACCGGCGTGATGTTCGCGATGAGCCTCGGGTTCTTCGCGTTCACCGGGTTCGAGGCGGCCTCGATCCCCGCCGAGGAGGTGCGGAATCCGAAGCGCACGCTCCCGCGCGCGACGATCCTCAGCGTGGGGATAGTGACGGCGATCTACGCGCTCGTGGCCGTCTCGTTCCTCGGGGGCATCCGCTGGTTCTCGGTCGGCGTCGCGCCCGGGGACTGGGCCGGCACCGGCTCGCTCCTGCTGAACAACATCGCGGACGGATGGGGGCTCGCGATCCTCGGCACGGTCGTCGTGGTCGGGGCGATCCTCTCGACGCTTGGCGCCGGCGGGGACTGGGTCCTCCTCCAAGGCCGGATGCCGTACGCGATGGCGAAGGACAATCTCTTCTTCAAGTCCATGGCCCGCATCCACCCGAAGTTCGGCACGCCGGCGGTCGCGCTCATCTTCGCGAGCGTGCTCACGGGCGTCGTCCTCATCGCGCTCCCGAGCTTCCCGGAGGTCGCGCTGGTCGCGTCGATCACGACACTGCTTCCCTACGGGGCCGCGTCGCTCGCGCTCCTGGTCCTCCGCCGCACGGACCCGCACGCCGAGCGGCCCTACCGGCTGCCCGGCGCCTGGCTGCTGACCCCGATCGCATTCGTCTTCGCGACGGTGCTGATCTACTGGGCCTCCTGGCCGTGGACCTTGGTGGGCGTGTTCCTGATGCTGATCGGCGTGCCGCTGTACTTCCTGTTCACGGCGCCGGCACTGCGTACCGTCAAGAGCGCGATCACGGTCTCGAGCATCGTCGCGGTGCTCGTGGTCGTCTCGCTGCTCCTCATCTACGTCGCGCCGGCGGATGGGACGCTCCTCGGCGTCGCCGCCCTGCCGCTCGTGGGGACGATCCTCCTGTTCGTCGGGCTCCCGGCCTACTTCCTGACGTTCCTCGTCCGCCGCGGCGCGATCGCGGAGTCGAAGGGGATCCTGTGGATCGTGACGTACCTCGCCGGGATCGGGATCATCTCATACGTCGGCGACCCGTTCTTCGTCTACGAGAACTTCCTGACCCCGCCGACGTACCCCATCACGCTCCAGCCGATGGGGATCCTCAACATGCCCTGGGACCTGGTGGTGCTGACCGCGTTCGGCCTGCTGATGTTCGTCTGGGGGTACCGCTCCGCGCTCCGGACGTTCCTCGGGTCGGCGACGGGCGTCCCGGGACCGGCTGCTCCGCCCGCGGTCGCTACGCCCGTCGCCTCGGCGTCGGAGGTCCCGACGTCGGAGGCGGCGGCGCCGGCCGCACCCTGAGGGAGATCGCAGGAGAGGAACGACGATGAGGAATCGCGCGCACGCGGAGTGGGATCGCCTGCGGGAGGTGCTGATCCACCGACCGGGGATCGAGATGTTCTTCGGGCTGACCGAACCGTACTCGTTCCTGTACGAGCGAGCGTTCAGCATCGACGAGGCGGTCCACGAGCATGCGGAGCTCGAGCACGCGCTCACCGAGGAAGGGGTCATCGTCCGACGCCTGAAGCGCCTCGGGGTCGAGGTCGCCGCCCGCGACCCCGCGCTGATCGAGCGGGTCCGCCGTTTCGCCCTCGCGACGATCCAGTACTCCGGCCCGAAGGTCATGGTCGAGCGGTCGCGCGCCGCGCTGAAGCGGAACCTGGACCGCTTCGACTCGGAGACGCTGTTCAACATCCTGCTGCTCCGGCCCTCGGTGCGGCTGGAGCGCCACGCGGGGGCCCGCGTGATCCTCCCGAAGGTCGTGCTCGACACGCCGCTCGCGAACCTCTACTTCATGCGGGACCAGCAGGCGCTCACGCCCGGGGGGTTCATGCTCGGGCGCATGTCGAAGCCGCAACGGGCCCAGGAGCCCGCGGTCACCGGGACCCTGCTCCGGGCCTGGGGCGCCCAGATCGCCGGGGAGGTGCGCAGCCCCGGGACGTTCGAGGGCGGCGATTTCATGCCGCTCGGCGAGTTCGCCCTGCTCGGGACCGGCGACCGGACCAACGCGAGCGGGGTGCGCCAGGTGCTCGCCGCGCCCCTCGGGGTCGATGAGGTCGGCGTGGTCCACCAGCCGTCGCATCCCGCGATCCCGGGGGACGACCCCGATCCGATGATCGACATGCACCTCGACACGTACCTGAACGTCCCCGGCGAGCGGCTCGTGGTCGGCTGCGAGGCCCTCCTCCGCGTCGCGCGCGTGGACGTCTACCAGCGCACGGGCTCGGGCGCGCTCCGACGTGAGCCCAAGGCCCGGACGCTGCTCGACTACCTGGCCGAAAAGAGGTTTGAGGTCCTTCCTCTGTCGACGCTGGAGCAGATGAGCTACGCCTCGAACTTCCTGTGCCTGCGCGACCATCGGATCCTCGCCGTGGAAGTGGAGGAGGAGATCGACCGGGTCCTCGCGGGCCTCGCGACGGCCGCTCGCGCGAACCCGCACCGGTACCGCGCGCTGCTCGCGCTGGTCCGGAAGGAGCGCGAGGAGCTGCGCGAGGGGCGGGGCTATTTCCCGCACACGGCGGACCTCCGGGACCGGGGGATCGACGTGGTGCCGCTCAACCTGCGAGAGATCACCGGCGGCTACGGCGGGGCCCACTGCATGACGTGCGTGATCGAGCGGGCGGGCCGCTGAGGAAGGTTCCGTGGCGTCGGCCGTTCCTCCCGCATACCCGCCGCACCGGGACGTCCTCTCCATCGCCGACCTGGCGGCGGATCTTCCGCGCCTCCTCGGGCGGGCCGAGGAGCTGAAGGGGCTCCGGCGGGCCGGCCAGTTCCCCCGCCCGCTGAAGGACCGCGCGGTTGCGATGATCTTCGAGAAGCCCTCCACGCGGACCCGCAGCTCGTTCGAGATCGGCATCCAGGACCTCGGCGCCCACCCGGTCTACCTCTCGTCCTCCGAGATGCAGCTCGGCCGCGGTGAGACGATCGCGGACACGGCCCGGGTGCTCTCGCGGTACTACGACGGGCTGGTCTACCGGGCCTACCGCTGGCAGAACGAGGAGGAGCTCGCGCGGTGGGCGTCCGTCCCGGTGATCAACGCGCTGGACGACCGGGAGCACCCCTGCCAGGCCACGGCCGACTTCCTCACATTGCGTGAGCGCTGGGCCGGCCAGTTCCGCGGGCACCGGCTCGCCTTCATCGGCGACGGGAACAACGTGCTCCGTTCCCTGATGCTAGGGAGCGCGATCCTCGGGATCGACTTCGTGGCCGCCATCCCGCCGGCCTACCGACCGGACGCGGAGTTCCTGGGCCGGGTCGCGACCTTCGCCCGCTCCAGCGGGGCGGCGAGCGGGATCGTGAGCGACCCGAAGGAGGCCGCGCGCGGCGCGGACGCGATCTACACGGACGTCTGGGTCTCCATGGGGGAGGAGGCCGAAGCCGCGAAGCGGACCCAGGACTTCCGGGGGTTCAGCGTGGACGATGCGCTGCTCGACCTCGGCCGACCCGGCGCGTTCGCGATGCACGACCTCCCGGCGCACCGCGGCCTCGAGATCACCGACGCGGTCCTGGACGGGAGCCGCCAGGCGATCTGGGACCAGGCCGAGAACCGGCTCCATGCGCAGAAGGCGATCCTCGAGCTGCTGATCCCGCCGCGCGCCCCGTAGCGCGCGCCGGGGAGGATCGGTCCCGTGGCGCGAGTGCTGGTCGCGCTCGGCGGCAACGCGATCCAGCGCGCGCACGACGTGGGCACGTGGGCCGACGCGACCCGCCAGATGCGGCGGACCGCCCCGGCCCTCGCGGCGATCGTCGCGCGAGGGCACGAGCTCGTGGTCACGCACGGGAACGGCCCGCAGGTCGGCGACCTACTGCGCGAGGCCGAGCTGGGCGCCCGCGAGGTGCCGCCTCCCCCGATGCACGTCCTC
>JASHWL010000214.1 GCA_030044105.1 Thermoplasmata archaeon | reverse complement strand
GAACTACGGCGGCGGCGGCGGCAGCCAGAGCCGCGAGCGCTCCGACAGCTACAAGCGCTACTAGACCGGGCGACGCCCGGTCCCGCGCCAACCCCTTCGCTCCCCCGCCCTCGGGCGGGGGACGGCCTCCGCCCGCATTTGATTATATAGAGCCCCCCGCCTCGAGGGGCCGACATGGCCGACGAGGCGCGCGAGTTCACGCTGTACGTACAATCCAAGCGGGCCGTCACCACGCTCTACCAGCCCACCTCGAGCCCCGTGTGGGGCGCGCCCTCGCCCGGAGCGCCGTCCCCCTCCTCGAGCGTGGCGCAGTACGATGTCCGCGCGGACGAGGGGGTCCACTTCCTCTCCGACGACCAGGCGCGCTGCGTCGCGATCACCGAGGACCTCGCGCGCCGCCGCGGCTACTCGCTCAAGGTGGTCGACATCGAGAAGGCCGGCCGGGTCGAGCGGCTGATCGCCGAGCACCTGCGCGGCGTGCAGACGTTCCCCGTCCTCATCACGCCCAAGGGCCAGCGCCTCGAGGGCGTGGCGAGCTTCACGGAGGAGGCGCTCTCCGCGCTGATGCCGACCGAGCTCAAGAGCGTCCGCGCGTTCTCGTTCGTGAAGGTCCGCGGCGGCGACCTGGACCGCATCCGCCACCAGCTCGAGTCGCTGGACCAGGTCAAGGAGCTCCACCTGCTCACCGGCGACTGGGACATGCTGGTCGTCCTCGACTTCCCGGCCACGTCGTCCAGCAAGCGCCAGGTGCTCGACTTCGTGACCGAGCGGATCCGCGGGGTCCCCGAGGTCGTCGACACCTCGACGGTCGTGCCGGAGTACTCGATCACGAAGTTCCCGGCCGCCTAGGCGCGCGGCGCCGGCCCGCCGTCGACCGGACCGAAGATCCGGTTCAGCCCGTCCGCGAGGAAGCGGTACGCGTCGAGCCCCTTCGGCGTCAGGGCGAGGAGATCGTCCGTCCCCCCGGCGGCCGCGACCATGCCCTGCCGCTGGAGGTAGTCGAGGTAGCGCTGGAACACGGTGTAGTTGAGGCCGGCGCGCTGCTGGAGCGGGGTCCGTCGCAGCGGCTCCCCCGCGGTCGCCATCGCCTCGAGCAGCCGCCCGATCACGAAGAGATCCGGCCGCCCGATCATGGGGCCGAACCGGTGAACCGCCACAGGAACTCCGCCTCGAGCTGCGAGAAGTCCCGGGCCTCGCGGTCGAGGAATCCCTGGAACCCCCGGATCCAGTCGCGCGAGGCGCGCCAGATCAGCACCGAGCCGACGATCGCGACGGCGGCCCCGATGAGCTCGATGAAGACCCCCAGGACCTCGACCGAGGCGAGCGCGCCACCCGCGGCGACGAGCACCATCTCGAGGAACTCCCCCACCGCCGTGCCCGCGGTGAGCAGACCGATCGCGACCGGGAGGATCGACCACTCCACCTCGCTCTTCGCCGTCGTGACGAGCCGCTGGGCCTCGACCAGCTGCTCGGTCCAGCCGCCGGTATCGCTCGGATCCGCGGGGACCCCCGGATCGAGCCCGCGCGCGACCCGATCCGCCGCCCGCCGCCCGGCGCGAAGCTCGCGCAGCGCGAGCACCAGCATCAGGGCGGGTGCGGGCGCCGCCAGCGGGTACGCCCAGAGCGGGGGCTCGGTCGACGTGGCCGTCCCGGTCGCCGTCGTGGTGGTCGTGACGACGGGGAAGAACGCGAGCGCGAACGCCACGACGAAGACCCCGGCCCACAGCGCGAAGAGGAACCCCCAGCACCACCAGGAGAACCGTGTCCCGCGGCGGCGCAGCTCGCGCGCGCCTCGGATCGCCGCCCGGGGGCCCGCGAGCCGGGACCCGATCGCGGCCGGGGCGGCGGTCGCCATCGGCGGGCGAGCGGCCCCCGGGGGCTTAGGTCTTCCTCCGCGACGGTCCGGTGGGGCGCGTCAGGTCCGCCGGACGCGCCGACGGCGGCGCCCGGGGACCACCGGGAGTTGGCGCGCCCGCGCGTCGCTCGCGGCCCCGGGCTCGGGCGAGCCGTAGAGCGGCTCGACCGTGAGCGGGTGCTCCTCCAGCCAGGCCACCCCCTCGACGTAGGCGGCGAACGCCTCCAGGCTCGTGAACAGCGGGATCCCGAGCTCGATCGCGCGCCGGCGCAGGACGTACTCGTCCTCGAGCATCCGCTCGAACTTCTCCTGGGTCAGCGAGAGCGGCACGTTGAGCAGGAGGTCGATCTCCCCGCGGTCCAGCGCCTCGACCACGTTCGGGTGGCGGTCCGGCTCGCTGACCTTGTGGAGGATGCGGACGCCGCGGATGCCGTGCTCGGTGAGGAACGCGCCGGTGTCCTCGGTCGCCGCGATGCGGAGCCCGAGGGAGCGCACGCGCTGGGCGACCGGCAGCAGCTGCTCCTTGAGCGCCGGGCCCCCGACCGAGAGGAACGCGGCGCCCCGGCGCGGGACGAGCCGCACGCCGGTCGCGACCAGCGCCTTCACCAGCGCGTCCGAGAACGTCGGTCCGAAGCAGGCGACCTCGCCCGTCGACTGCATCTCCACCCCGAGCAGGGGGTCGGAGCCGGCGAGCTGGAGGAAGGAGAACTGCGGGACCTTCACGCCCCATCGCCCGGCCGGGAGCGGGGCGAGCCCCTCGCGGGAGATCGGGCGGCCGAGCATCGCGCGCGCGGCCTCCCGGAGCAGCGGGACCCCCGTCGCCTTCGCGAGGAACGGCAGCGAGCGGCTCGCGCGCAGGTTGAGCTCGATGATCTGGTAGGCGCCGTCCTTGACGAGGAACTGCACGTTGAACGGGCCCCGGATCTGGAGGGTCCGGGCGAGCTGCGCGGCGGCGTCCAGGAGCGCCCGCTGCACCGGCATCGGGGTGTGGCGCGGCGGCAGGCAGAAGATCGCGTCGCCCGAGTGGACCCCGGCCCGCTCGACGTGCTCGAGGATCCCGGCGACGAGCACGCGGGTCCCGTCCGAGATGCCGTCGAGCTCGACCTCGTCGGCCCCCTCGACGAACTTCGTGAGGACGACCGGGTGCTCGGGCGAGACGCGGGTCGCCTCGGTGAGGAAGCGCCCGAGATCGGCGCGTCCGGCGATCACCCGCATCGCCTGGCCGCTCAGGACGTACGACGGGCGGACCAGGACCGGGTACCCGACGTCGTCGGCGAACGTCGCCGCCTCGTCGAACGTCGTGAACGCCCGCCACGCGGGCTGCGGGATCCGCAGGCGCTCGAGCAGCCGGGCGAAGCGGGCGCGGTCCTCCGCCGTGTCGATCGACTCCGGCGACGTCCCGAGCACCGGGATGCCGCACATCGCCAGGAGCGGCGTCAGGTTCTGGGCGAGCTGGCTCCCGACGCACGTCACCACGCCGCCGAACGACTCGAAGTCGACCAGGTCCCGCACGCGCTCGAGCGTGATCTCCTCGAAGTAGAGGCGGTCCGAGCGGTCGTAGTCGGTCGAGACCGTCTCGGGATTGGAGTTGAGCAGCGCGACCCCCGGCACGCCCTCGGCCTTGAGCCCGTCGACCAGGTTCATCGTCGACCAGTCGAACTCGACGCTCGATCCGATGCGGTACGGCCCGGCGCCGACCACCAGGACCGACCCCGCGGACATCGGGCGCACGTCGTCGGCGTCGGCCCGGTAGGTGAGGTAGAGGTAGTTCGTCCGCGCCGGCCACTCGCCCGCCAGCGTGTCGATCATCCGGACGCGCGGCCGGATCCCGGACTCGAGGCGGCGGTGCCGGACCTCCTCCTCGTCGCGCCGGGACGCCCGCCCGATCGCGCGGTCGGAGAGCCCGAGCTCCTTCGCGCGCCGAAGGAGGGTCGGCGCGAGCTCCGTGCCCGCCGCGGACTCCAGCGCGCGGTGCGTCGCCTCGACCTCGGCGAGCCCGTCGACGAACCACCGATCGATCCAGGCGACCCGGCTGATCGTCTCGGGGTCGAGGCCCGCGCGCAGGCCCTCCAGCACCCGATAGAGGATCTCGGGGGTCGGCTGGGCCAGGTCGGCGAGGATCTCCTCCTTCGGGCGCACCTCGGCCGGCGGCAAGAGGTCGGCCCGGGGGTCGCCCATCCGGACGGCCTTCCCGATCGCCTCGGGGAACGAGGCCCCGATCCCCATCACCTCGCCCACGGACTTCATCGCGGGACCGAGGCGGCGGTCGGCGCGCTCGAACTTGTCCAGGTCCCAGCGCGGGAGCTTGACGACCACGTAGTCGAGCGCTGGCTCGAAGCAGGCGGTCGTCACGCCGGTGATCCGGTTCTTGAGCTCGGGGAGGGTGTAGCCGAGCGCGAGCTTCGCGGCGACGTAGGCGAGCGGGTAGCCGGTCGCCTTGCTCGCGAGCGCGCTGGAGCGCGAGAGCCGCGCGTTGATCTCGATCGCGTAGTACTCCTCGCT
>JASHWL010000213.1 GCA_030044105.1 Thermoplasmata archaeon | reverse complement strand
GGTCGCTCCTACGCCGACTCGCGGGGCACGCCGAGGATCCGGCGCGCCGCGTCGGCCCGGGCCTGCAGATAGTCGGTCCGCGCCTCGCCGTCCCCGCGGGGGAGGCCCAGCTCCCGCACGAGCTCCCGCACGCCGCGCTCCGCGTCCGGGCCGCTCCACCAGGCGGGGGGATCGCCGGCGAGGAGTCGGCCGATCTCGAGCGACTCGACCTCGCCCTCCGGTCCCGCGGCCCCGTCGGCCGCGGCGGGAAGCTCGAGGTCGGTGAGGTCCCAGTGCACCGAGACGGACCCGCGCGCCTCGGTGCGCGAGAGCTCCGAGAGCGCGAGCGCGGCGAGGCTGCCGTCCGCGAGCGTCCCGCGCAGCTTGGGGAACAGCAGGGTGCCGGGCCGCTCGGGCTCCTGCCCGAGCCGCGCCGCGATTGTCGCGTGCGCCTCGGCCGCGGTCTGGCCGCTGAGGTCGACGTCGACGAGGCGCACCACGTCCCGCGGTGCGGTGTCCACGAACTCGACCGTCGGCTCCCCGGCCTCGACCGTGACGATCGCGATCCCCTGGTGCGTCCGGCCCAGCGCCGCGTTCTCGAGATCGGTCCGGCTGGTCCCGAAGACCGCGCCCGGATTGACGAGGGTGCCGCCGTCCGGCCCCTCGCCTTCGTACGTGACGTGGATGTGGCCCCCGGCGTAGTAGTCGCAGCCGGCGGGCAGGTCGTCGCGCCGGATGCCCCGGATGTGCGCCCGGAGCGACGGCGGCAGGTACTCCTCGACCGCGGCGTGGAACTGGAAGACCTTGAACCCGGGCTCGGCCCGGAACGCCTCCGCGTCGACGGCGCGGAAATAGTCGCGGTCGAGCCCGTGCGAGCGGCCCGAGATGCCCGCGATCCGCGCGCCGGTCGGCCCGTCGACGTGGAACGGGAGGGTCCAGCGCGTGCCCTCGGCGCGGACCGCCTCGGGCGCGACCTTGACGAAGACGCCGGTCTCGGCGAGGACGTCGAGCCAGCTGGTCCGGTGGGCGACGTAGTCGTGGGAGCCGTAGATCGCGTAGACCCGCCGGCCCGCCTCGACCAGATCCCGGAGCGCCGCGGCGACCGGCGCGACCTCCGCGGGGTCGGGCACCGGGGTGTGGAAGAGGTCGCCCGAGATCAGCAGGAACTCGGCGTCGCGCTCCCCGACCACCCGCAGCGCGCGGAGCACGCTCTCGCGGAGCGCCGCCCGGACGTCCGGGTCGCGCGGCCACGCGCCCACGTGCGCGTCGGCCAGGTGCGCGAAGACGAACCGGTCGGACGGCATGGCCGGTCCCCTAGGACGGCGTCGACTTCCCCTTCGACTCGGGAGCGGAGGAGGCCGGAGCGCCCGGCGCCTCTCCGATCCGCTTCGAGAGCGCGGCGAGCAGCCCGGCGCCGGCGCCCATCGCGAGGAGCCCCACCAGGAGGAGGTCGTCGGACGACGTCGACGGCGGAGCGAGCCGGGGCGCCTCCGGCACCGGGGCCGTCGGCACCGCCGGCGCGGACGGGATCCGCGCGGCCGCGGCGCGGGCGGCCTCGTTCGCGCGGGTGATCATGCTCTGCATCACGGTGAACAGCTCGGTCGCCTCCTCCATCGTGATCTGCCGGTTCCTCAGCCGGTTCACGAGGTAGTTGTACCGCGAGCCGGGCGCGCCGGGCGGACCCGAGGACCCGGCCGGGGGCGGAGGGGGGGCGTTGCCGTACATCGGACCGAGGGGACCCAATCGCCGCCGGCTCTTGAGCGTTGACGCGTCGCGAGGAGTTATAGCGCGCCCGCGTCTTTCCCGACCGATGTCCAGTTCCGAGGGGACCCCGGCGGAGGATCCGGGCCGCCACCTGCACGTACGGCTCGCCGACGAGCACTCGTCGATCTACGACCTGGTGACCGAGTATCTGCAGGCCGCGGGGAAGGCGCCCGACTGGTACTGGCGTCTCGCCGGCCGGCTCGAGGGGACCGAAGCGGACAATCTCGAGGAGCTGCTCGCGAGCGCCTTCGAGGCGGGCGCGTTCATCGCCCACGACCACCCCGAGGACCTCGAGTTCAAGTGGGTCACCGAGGACGAGTGCGAGAAGGAACGCCGACGCGAGGAGCGCGGCGAGCAGCGCGAGGCGGCGAAGAAGGAACGCACGAGCCTCAGCCACTACGCCTGAGCGTACCGCGGTCGCGCCCGCGGCGGACGGTCCGCCGTCGCCCTAGATCCCGATGACCGAGTGCGCCACGATCAGCGCGATGAACAGGATCGAGACCGTGTTGACGACCTTGATCAGCGGGTTGATCGCCGGGCCGGCGGTGTCCTTGGTCGCGTCGCCGACGGTGTCGCCCACGACCGCGGCCTTGTGCGCGTCGGAGTGCTTGCCGCCGTAGTGCCCGCTCTCGATGTACTTCTTCCCGTTGTCCCACGCGGCCCCGCCGGTGGTCATCATCAGCGCCAGCGGGAAGCCCGAGACGATCGTCCCGAGCAGGAGGCCCGCGAGCGCGACCGGTCCGAGGAGGAACCCGACCGCGAGCGGGGTCGCGACCGCGATGAGCGCGGGCACCGCGAGCTGCCGGATCGCGGTGACCGTGACGATGTCGACGCACTTGCCGTACTCGGGCTTCGCCTTGCCCTCGAGCAGGCCCGCGATCTCGCGGAACTGCCGGCGGATCTCGAAGACCATCCGCTCGGCGGCGATCCCGACCGCGTTCATCAGGAACGACGTGAAGAAGAACGGAAGGATCGCGCCGATGACGAGGCCCGCCACGACCAGCGGCGTGCTGAGGGTCAGCAGCGCGGTGAACGCGCCCCACGAGTGCCCCCAGTGCGACGCGGCCGCGAAGGTGTAGGCCGCGAAGAGGGCCAGGGCCGCCAGCACGGCCGACCCGATGGCGTAGCCCTTGGTGATCGCCTTCGTGGTGTTCCCGACCGCGTCGAGCGGGTCCGTGATGGCGCGCGCCTGCTCGGGCAGGTTCGCCATCTCGGCGATGCCGCCGGCGTTGTCCGTGATCGGACCGAACGCGTCGATCGAGATGATCATCCCGGTGACGGAGAGCATGCTCGCGGCCGCGAGCGCGATCCCGTAGAGGCCGAGGTAGGAGTTCGGTCCGACCCCGTAGCCGTTCCATCCGGCCGCGAGGTAGGCGATGAGCGAACCGCCCACGACCACGAGCCCGGGCATCCACGCCGATTCCAGCCCGACCGAGAGCCCCGTGATGACGGTGGGGCCGGCCCCGGCCTGCGAGCGCTCGGCGATGTGGTGCACCGGCGAGTAGCTCGCGCTGGTGTAGTAGTCCGTGATGAGCACGATCAAGATCATCACGACCAGACCGACCGCGGTCGCGACGAAGACGCCGAGGTTGCCGTTCATGAAGTAGTGGTCGAGCAGGTACAGCCCGATCAGGCCGACCGCGGTCGTGGCCGACAGCCCCTGGTAGAGGGCGCCCATGATCGTCCCGCCCGGTCGCATGCGCACGAAGAGCGTGCCGACGACCGTCGCGAGGATCGCCCACGCGCAGACCATCAGCGGGAAGAGGATCGCGTTCGGGAACATC
Organism: Thermoplasmata archaeon; assembly: GCA_030044105.1. Classification (GTDB taxonomy): domain Archaea; phylum Thermoplasmatota; class Thermoplasmata; order Lutacidiplasmatales; family UBA184; genus Lutacidiplasma. The sequence goes on along the minus strand of JASHWL010000213.1, from coordinate 11,906 downwards.
GTCAGCAGCGCGGGGTAGACGCCCGGCGCGCCGACCAGGTAGGCGAGGAGCATCGCGGCCATCGCCGTCACGACGTACGTCTCGAAGAGGTCGGCGGCCATGCCGGCGCAGTCGCCGACGTTGTCGCCGACGTTGTCCGCGATCACGCCCGGGTTGCGCGGGTCGTCCTCGGGGATCCCGGCCTCGACCTTGCCGACGAGGTCCGTCCCGACGTCCGCGCCCTTGGTGTAGATGCCGCCGCCCACGCGCGCGAAGAGGCTCATCAGGGAGGCGCCGAACAGGAGCCCGACCATGTCGAGGACGTTCCCGCCGAACGCCCAGTAGAATCCGACCAGCTCGAGCAGCGCGAGGCCCGCGACCGACATGCCGGTGACGCTGCCCCCGCGGAAGGCGAACGCCATCGTGGCCGGCAGGCTGCCGCCGCGCGCGTGGGCCGCCGTTCGGACGTTGGCGCGCACGCTGACGACGAGGCCGACCGCCCCGGCCGTCGCGCTGCCGACGACCCCGAACACGAAGCCGGCCGCGAGCTGCGCGCCGATGCCCTGGGTCCAGAACGCGACGGCGATGACCACGGCCAGGATCGCCGCGACGACGAAGACGATCGTGTACTCGCGACGGAGGAAGGCGTTCGCTCCCTCGCGGATCGCCGCCGCGATCTCGCGCATCCGATCGTCGCCGTCGTCCTCGCGCAGCACGAGCGCGGTCTGGACCCCCGCGTACGCCAGCGCGAGGATCGAGGCCAGTACGATCAGCAGCTCGATCTGCGTCGTCGAAAGTCCCATCGAAAACTCCCCCGAAATCGAGGGGGCCCGAACGGTGCGCTTAATAAAGGCTTGCGGACGGCGTCCACCGGTCCGGCACCGGTATTATATTCCGAGCGGACGCAGCATCGTAGCCGTATGATCCCGGGGTCGGGCTCCGACGCCAGCGAGCGACGGGCGCGCGTGAGCTGCAACGTCTGCGGCCGCACGGTCGAGCTCGCGCGCCTGCGCGAGCATCTCCGCGCGGAGCACCAGTCGAACAGCGCGGACGTGGACTCGGCCTACCTCAACGCGCGCATCGAGGCGCGGCGCAGCCGCCGGTCCCAGGCGCACTAGGGGTCGTACTCGCGGCGGCGCACCCGGTCGAGGGCGTAGGCGGAGAACTCGGCGCGCGACATCGTCCGGTTCTCCTTCGATCCCCGCACGCGAACGGCGACCGATCCCTGCTCCGCCTCCCGGTCGCCGAGGACGAGCGTGTACGGGATCCGATCCAGCTCGGCGCCCCGGACCCGCTTCGGGAGCGACTCCTCGGGCGAGGCGACCTCCGCGCGAAGGCCGAGGGAGGCGAGCTCGTCCCGCAGGCCGCGGGCCGCCTCCGCGTGCCGGTCGGTCACGGGGAGCACGCGGACCTGCACGGGGGCGAGCCACGGCGGAAAGCGCCCCGCGCAGTGCTCGATGAAGACGCCGAGGAAGCGCTCCCAGGTGCCGAGGATCGTGCGGTGGACCACGACCGGCGTGTGCAGCTGGCCGTCCGCTCCCTGGTACTGCAGGCCGAACCGCTGGGGCATCTGGTAGTCGAGCTGGATCGTCCCGGTCTGCCAGGGCCGGCCCAGCGAATCGCGCACGTGGATGTCGATCTTCGGAGCGTAGAATCCGCCCTCGCCCGCCGCGACCCGGTAGGGCACCCCGGAGGCGCGGAGCGCGCGCTCCAGCGTGGCCTCGGCCTTCTCCCAGGTCGCCACCTCGCCGAGGAACCGCGCCGGCCGGGTCGAGAGCTCGTAGGACCACTCGAGCCGGAAGGTGGTGAACGCCTCGCGGATCCAGTCGAGCAGGACCGCGAGCTCCGCGTCGATCTGTTCTTCCATCAGGAACAGGTGGGCGTCGTCCTGGACCAGCTCGCGCACCCGCGTGAGGCCGTGGAGCGTCCCGCTGGCCTCGTAGCGGTGCAGCGGCGCGAACTCGGCCAGCCGGAGGGGCAGCTCGCGGTAGCTGCGGGCCCGCGACCGGAAGATCAGCATCGAGCCGGGGCAGTTCATCGGCTTCCAGCCGAAGGTGCGGCCCTCGAGCTCCGAGACGAACATGTCCTCGCGGTACATCTCCCAGTGGCCGCTCGTCTCGTAGACGCTCTGGGGGAACAGCAGCGGGGTGCGGACCTCGGCGTAGCCGGCCCGGCGGAGGTGCTCGCGGACGTACGTCTCGAGTTCGCGCACGAGCACCATGCCCTTCGGCAGCCAGAACGGGAACCCCGGGGTCTCGTCCAGGAACAGGAACAGCTCCTGCTTCGTCCCGATGGCGCGGTGGTCCCGCGCCTCGGCCTCGGCGCGCAGCTTGAGATACGCCTGAAGCTCGGCCCGGGTCGGGAAGGCGACCCCGCGGACCCGCTGCAGCGCCGGTGCGTCCGTCCCGGCCTCGCGCTCGAGTCCGGAGAAGCCGAGGATGTGGAGGCCGGCCAGCCAGCCCGTGTCGGGCACGTGCGGGCCCCGGCAGAGGTCGACGAACGCGCCGGTATAGTAGACGGAGATAGTCTCCCCCTCCGGCGTCTCCGCGATGTACCGGAGCTTGTGCGGGTTGCTCGCAAAGAGCTCGTTCGCCTCGGCCCGGGAGATCTCGCGGCGGACGAACGGCTCCCGCGCCTCGATCGACCGATCCATCGCCGCGCGCATGGCGTCGAGGTCGGCGGGGACCAGCGGCCGCACCTCGAAGTCGTAGAAGAACCCCTCCTCCGTGGGCGGGCCGTGCGTCGGGCGCGCTTCGGGGATCGTCGCGACGAGCGCCTTCGCGACGAGATGCGCCGCCGAGTGCTCGAGGATGTCCCGGCCGGCGCGGTCCGCGAAGGTCAGGGGGGCGAGTTCGGCATCGGTGGTCAGCGGCGTCGCGAGGTCGACCGGCCGGCCGTCGAGGAGCGCGGCGAGGAAGGAGCTCGCGCGCTCGGGCAGCTCCCGTGCGAGCAGCTCCCCGGCCGAAATCCCGGCCGGGACGCGGACGATCCGTCCCCCGGGGAGCGTGACGTTCACGTGGGCTTCGGCGGCCATGCAACGGACCGAAGCCGCGGACCCGCCCGTCCCCTAAAGCGCTTCGGCCGAGGAACCGGGCTCTCGGGAGAGGGTGGTCCCAGCGGCGACGGTCCAGATGGACCCTGCGGGGGCGAGCGTCGGCTGCCCAAGAACCCGGTCGGCTCCCGCCGGCGCGGGGGTTATGGGCGGTGGAGCGCTGTTCTCCCCGGGATTGGGACGTGCTCGAGATCACGGAGCTGTCCAAGCGGTACACCCCACGGGGCGTGCCCGCGATCCGGGGGGTCTCGTTCTCGCTCGCCCCGGGCGAGGTCGTGGGCCTGGTCGGGCTGAACGGCGCGGGCAAGAGCACGACGCTGCGCGTCGCCGCCGGGATCATCCTGCCGAGCGGCGGGCACGTGCGCGTGGACGGTCACGACATCGTCGCGGAGAAGGCGAGGGCCTCCGAACTGCTGGGCTGGGTGCCCGAGGCTCCGGTCCACGACGCGAATTCCCGGATCGGGCCGCTGCTCGATTACTACGCGGCCCTGTGTTCCGGAGTTCCGGCGAGCCGCCCGTCGGAGCTCCTGAAGACGTGGGGACTGGACGACCTCGCGAGGCGAAGGTTTCGCACCCTCTCGCTCGGTCAGCGGATGCGCTTCGCGATCGCCTGCGCCCAGTTGCAGAATCCACGGTACTACCTGCTCGACGAGGTGTTCAACGGGCTCGATGCGGAGGGGATCCGCGCGGTCCGACAGTGGATCTCCGCCCAGCGCGACGGGGGCTCGGGGATCCTGCTCTCCTCGCACCAGCTGGGCGAGGTACAGCAGCTCGCCGACCGGATCGTGTTCCTGCACCGAGGGAACGTCGCCTCGGTCCGGTCCCGCGAGGAGATCGCGGCCGTGGGAACTCCGGCGATCCGGATCACGCTCGACCGCGTCGACCCGTCGGCGCTCGAGCTACTCGCGAGGATCGGCCGGGTGAGCACGCGGGGCAATCAGATCCGACTCGCGGGGCCCGATCTCGATCCGGGCACGGTCAATGCCGCGCTCGTGAGCTCCGGCTATCGGGTCCTCCGGCTCGAGCCCGAGGAGCCGGAGCTCGAGTCGTTCTTCCTGGACCTGGTCAAGGAGGCCGCGTGAAGCCCCTGCTCCGCGACACGCTTCGCCCGCTGCGGACGCCGTCCGTGGTGGGAACGCTGGCGCTGCTGGTCGTGGTGAGCGTCCTCCTGGCGCCCCCGCTGTCCCAAAGCCCCTCGAGAGGCGTGACGCTCGCGCTCACGACCTCGTACTCCTCCGGTTACCACTTCTCCGGATTCGCATTCAACGGCGTGGGAGTCCCCGTCGCGGGAGTGCAGGTATGGCTCAATTTCACGCAGATCAACGGGTCGGGTCCTTCGACCGGAGCCGTGCACGGCGTCACGGCGTCCGGCGGATTCGTCCGACTGAACTGGTCGGTGCCGGCGGGTCAGTACTCGGTCACCGCGACGGCGTTAGAGCCGGGCGGAGTCGCCGGGATCACCAGCGGGCCGCTCCCCACGCCCGGGCCGAACGTCACGGTCCGCCTGTTCGGCATCATCTACATGGTGCAGGTCGGACAGTTCGTCGTCGAACCCCAGGTCCTCGTGGCGTTCGGCAACACCAACGGAACCGTGCCGGCCGGGCTCCGGTTGCTGTACAGTCTGAATGACACTAGTCCCTGGATCAGCCTGGGGGCGGTCACGTCGTACCCGCAACGGTTCTCCGTCCTGTTCTCCAACCTGACCCCGGGGCAGCCCGTCTACCTCGAACTGGCCAACGCCTCCACGGTCGTGGAAACGTACGGCGCGGACGCGTCGAGCTTCGCGGCTGAGTCCGGCTCGGCCACTCCCGCCGGCGCCGCCCTCCTGACCGCGGTGGAGGACCTCTCGCTCTTCATCCCGCTGGCGGCGGTGTTCATCGCGTACACCGCGTACGGTCGGGAGCGGTTGACGGGCGCGCTCGAACCGGTGCTGGCGCTGCCGATCTCGCGGTCCCGCCTCTTCGCCCAGCGGTTCCTGGGCGCGACGATCGCGATCACCGTAGGGACCGCCGTGGCGACCCTCGCGTTCGTAGCGGTCCTAGGGTACCGGGCCGGCATCACGTTCCCCTCCAGCGTTTGGACCGGGCTCTGGGGAACGGCGTTCGTGCTCGCGCTGGCGTTCCTCGGCCTCACCTTCCTGCTGGCGCACGTGTTGCGGTCCCCAGGGGCGTTGTTGGCGACGGGCCTAGCCATCGCGCTCGTGGGCTCGATCTTCTGGGGGACGATCACGACCACGATCGCTCAGTCGACCGGGGTGCTGAACGGTTCGATCGCGAGCAGCAACGCGTGGCAGGCCCATGTGGGCCTCCTGAATCCCATCTCCACGGGCCAGTCGATCGTATCCTCGGCCGTCCTCGCCATATCGCCCCCGGGGGCGAGCGCTGTGCTACCGGTCGTTTCGCCGACGATCGTCTGGGTGGTCGTTCTCGTCGCCTGGCTGGCCCTTCCCATCGCCGGCGGGCTGATCCTCGCCGCGAAGAGAGACTGACCGGCGACAGACCGACGTCCCCGGCTCCACGGGCCTCGCGCGAGCGCCGCCCGGATCCGACGGCGCCTGGCGGAGTCCGGGGGGTCCCCACGCCGGACCGAATCGCGGACGCGCCGCAGGGGACGAGGATCGAATCGAGGATGTAGGACCGGGTGGGCGCGATCCCGGGTGCCAAAAGGAGCGGTCTCGAACTCGTCCCAAACGCACGACACTGGACTCTCGTTCGAGCGGCGGATCCGCCCCGGTCGGACGCGATAGGACCACGCAGCACTGCGTAAGCCGCCGGGTCACCGGACGGCATTGACCCGCGATTCCGGTGTCCGAACCGGGAGACCCCAGTCCCAGCCCCGGGGCCGCGGCCTCGGATGTCCCATGCCGAGCCTGGATTCGTGTACTTCGGCTTATACGGGTCGGGCCGGCTCCTCGAGCTCGGTCGGAACCGACCGGAGGATGGGGGTCGTGCTCGGGGAACTCACCGACCGCTGGTCCGGCGGCCCGCGCGGGGGTTGGGGCAGAATCCCGCGGGACGTCGAGGCTCGTGCGGCGGCGTAAAGGCTAAAAACCGTGAATACGCATTAATGCGCAGTCTTTTTGGCGAATCTCTATGCGGACGCCAGCTCCATTTTCCGAGCACACTCCGGCCCGCGCGCTCGTCGGCCCGGTCGTTCTGCTCGTCGTGCTCCTCGCCTCGTCGATGGCGCTCTCGGTAAGCCTCCGCGCCCCGGCGAGCTTCGCGTCCGGAGACCCCAACGTCGGCCCCCTCGACCCGGAAACGGCGACGCATGTCGGGGCCGGGGCGAACGCGGCCGGCGACGATCCAGCGAACTGCAGCCAGACCGGTCCCTCCCTCTACCTCTCCGCGACCTCCGCGGACCCGACCCAGGCGATCGTTCAGGCGTTCGACAGCCTGGGGACGGAGGGCGGCGGGACGCTGTACCTCGGCCCGGGGGTCTTTACGGTCAACTCGACCCTCGACTTCGCGAAGTACAGCGACGTCTCCATCCAGGGCGCGGGCGAGGATCAGACCACCATCTCGCTCCCGACTGACCCGATCGGGAACTTCACGGCGGCGAACGGAACGCTGGTCGGCGTGTACAACGAGACCCTGGGCGGTCCCGTGAACGGCACCACGGCGAACGTCATCGAGACGTCCGGCCCGACGCCGCTCAACAACTTCGAGATGTGCGACCTCACCGTCGGGGCCGAGGCGACCAGCGCCGCGGAGGACTGGACCGGCTCGCTGATCTTCGACGCCAGCGGCGGCGAGCACCACGTGTACTCCGACGTGGCCCTCACGGGCCTGTTCGGCCCGGGACCCGAGCCGAACGGCCTGCATCTCGACAGTTCCAGCGGGGGGGCGCCGGCCACGGACTATCTGCTCGACAACTTCACCGCCACCAACGACTCGGTGCCGTTCGAGACGTATCCGGGCTTCCGTGGCGGCACGAACTTCCTCAACGTGGGCCACCTGCAGAACTGCACCCTCGAGAACGTCACGGGCATCGGGCAGGCCGCGTTCGAGGTCCAGCCGGCGCAGGCGTGCTTGATCGAGAACTGGACCGTGCAGGGCCACCTCACGATCGACCCCACCGTCGGCGGCTCGTGGGGGGGCACCGTCTTCGAGCATGTCCTGATCAACGCCACCGGTACCCCCTCGTCGTACGTCGTCTCGACGGACGTGTCGGGGGCCTCCTCGGGCAATCAGAACCTCTTCTCCTCGCTCACATGGGCGGACGACACCTTCGTCGGGTCGGTGAACTACGCCGCGAACATGGTGTCGGTGGAGGACTCGACGTTCTCCGGCTGCGTGAACGAGCTCCCGTCGGTCTTCCTCGGGAACAGCATGGACTGTTCGCACACGACGGTGGAGCCGATCGAGGTCGACGGGACCCCGACCGGCGGGAACACGTCGGTGATCGCAGGCAATACCTTCGTCTTTCCCAACGGCACCGGGGGCGCGGATCCGTTCCAACTGACGGTGCGCTGGAACACCTGGAGCGACGACCTCGTGGAGATCGCGGGGTCGACGTCGGGCTTCCTGTTCTCGGCTCCCGCGCTCACGCTGTCGCAGAACAGCACGTTCTCCGAGCTCTCGTATACCTCGCTCGGGGACCGAGCGCCGTCGAAGCTGTCGCTGCTGGACCTCGCCGGATCCCCGGGGTGGGCCGACCTCGGCGCGGGCGTATGGTCGCTGGACGCGATCGTCAACGACCTTCCGGTGCTGACCCCTTCGCCCGCCGGCGATGTCCAGGTGAGCTCGCTGACCCCGGATGCGGTGAACCTCGAGTGGGCGGCGGCGTACGGACCGGTGTCGAACTACTCGCTGCTGCTCGGCGCCTCCCCGGGCGCCCTCTCGCAGCAGATCGCGCTGGGCAACGTGACCTCGACGACGGTCTCGGGCCTGGTTCCGGTCGAGCCGTACTACTTCGCGGTCGTCGCGTGGAACGGCTCCCGACCGTCCGCCCCGACGCCCACCGTCGGGGTGGAGACGCCGAACTGGTCGCCCGGGGTCCCTCCCGGCCTGGCCGTGGCCGGAACCACGCCACAGTCGGTTGAGCTCACATGGTCGCCCGCGAGCGGCGACGTCACCAGCTACTCGCTCCTCGTCGCGACGAGCGTCGCGGGTCCGAACGCGACGCTCTCCGTGGGCAACGCGACCACGTTCAACCTGACCGGGCTGACCCCGGGGACCGAGTACTACGTCGCGGTCGAAGCGTGGAACGGCTCGTGGACGTCGGGCCCGAGCGCGGCGGTGCCGGCCATGACGCCGACGTTCCCCGCCGGTGCGCCGGGTCCGAGCGGGCTCGCGAAATACTCTACCCAGGACCTGCTGACGACCCTCGCGCTCTCGCTCGGGGTCGTGGTCGGCGTCGTCGCTCCGATTGCGGTAGCTTCCGCGATGCGAACGAGATCCCGCCGCTTCGGGTAGCCGGATCGCACCGATCGCGACGCGGGCACGCCGCCCAGCGGGCCACTTCGCCCGGAGGGTCCGGCCACGGACCTCTCGAAGCTTGGAACGCGACGAAATCTGCAACGAGCTCGGTGCCGGCGGGATCGAGCGCCGGCGCGCCGGATCGACGTATCGAGCCGGAGTTTCCATGAGGTCCGGTGGGGACCCGCTCCCGCCGGCCGACGTCGCCGATGACGGGAGGCACTCGAGGGGCTCCCGGCTTCGGGCTCGGAGACTCGTGCCCAGCCCAACCGCATGCCCGGCGTCGCCGGGAACACGCGCGGCGGCCGGTTCATCCCCCGCTCCGAAGAAGCCTTATCAGCGGTTCCCGGAGTACGACGGCCTCCCGAGGTCTTCCGCCGGTGGAGAGCCCAAGGGGCGCCTCGATGCGAGTGAGCGGGTTCCGCGACGATCGGCCGCCCTCCCGTGCCCGCATCGCCCCGTTCGCGCTGTGGTTCACGCTCGCCCTGCTGCTCGCGGAGTCGCTCTTGGGCGCGGCGGCGGTCTCCGTCGGCCCCTCCGCTGAGCTTCGGGGTCCGCCGAACGTACCGTCGGGCGCGCCGGGCCCGTCCGGAGCCTCGGGGACGGGGAGCGTCGCCGCCGCCGTTCAGACGCTCTCCGCGGGCGAGGGCCCGGCCGCCGGAAGTCGGCTCGACTGTCAGGTGGACTCCTCGGGCTCGTCGGGGTCCTGTTCTCCGACCTCAGCGGATCTCGCGAGCGGTTCGACCGCCGCCGCGTCGGATGCTGCGCCGCCCGCGGCCTACGGGGCGGTCATGGCGTACGATGCGGCCGATGGGTACGTGGTGCTCTTCGGGGGCTCGGCGAACGCGGGAACCTGGACTTTCCAGAACGGCACCTGGACCCAGCTCGCCCTCTCGGGGTCGGCCTCGCCGCCGAAGCGAAGCGCCGCCAGCATGGTGTACGACGCCGCGGACCGCGAGATCGTGCTCTTCGGGGGGAGGGGGCACGGGACCTCGATCTCCACCACCACCTACTTCAACGACACCTGGGCGTTCCGAGGCGGAAAGTGGACGAACCTCACCGATCCCTCCGACGCCCCACCTCAAGGCTACGGCTCGATGATGGCCTACGACGCGGCCGAGGGCTACGTCGTGCTGTTCGGCGGAAACTACGAACGCAGCTTCTACAACGACACGTGGGAGTTCGCCGGGGGAGTCTGGACCAACGTATCCGCCGCGACGTCCGCCGCCGACACCCCGAGCTGCCGGTTCGGGAGCAGCGGGGATTACGATGCCGCCGCGGGCTACGTCGTGATGTTCGGCGGCGTAGGCAAGCGAGCCGGGGAGGGCTGCGGGGGGTCCGTCCTCAATTCCTCCGCGCCGGGGACGTGGGCGTTCGAGGACGGCGTGTGGCAGAGCCTGTCTCCATCCGATTCCCCCTCGAACCGCTGGGGGGCGACCATGACCTACGACCCCGCCGTCGGGGCCGTCGTCCTGTTCGGCGGCATCGGACCCGGGGATGTCGCGGAGGACGACACCTGGGAGTTCTCGGGCGGCGAGTGGACCGAGCTCTCCCTCGCCCTGTACCCCGTATCGCGCTTCTCCGGCGCGATGACGTACGACCCGGCCGACGGCTACGTCCTCCTGTACGGCGGGCTGAGCGAACCGGAGCCGGATGCTCCCCTGCTCTCGGATGTGTGGGGATTCTCCAACGGGACCTGGCTGAACCTCACTCCGATCCCCTCCCCGCCCGCCGCCGCGGGCCTCTCCTTCGCGTTCGACGCGGAGGACGGCTACGTGCTGCTGTTCGGCAGCGATGCCGCGGGGTCCGCGCCGCAGACGTGGCGGTTCGTCGGGGGCACGTGGCTCGAGCTCACCCCGCCGGAGTCGCCGCCGGCGCTCGCAGGCGTGAGCATGACCTACGACGCGAAGAACGACACCGTCCTGCTCTTCGGCGGGATCAACGGCACCGCGCTCTCCGCGGACACCTGGAGTTTCGAGCGAGGCGACTGGAAGAACATCACGAAGAAGTCGCTCGAAGATCCGCCGGCCCGGTACGATGCCGGCCTGGCGTACGACGCGGCCGCGGGCTACGCGGTCCTGTTCGGGGGCCTGGGGGCCTCCGGCTATCTCTCGGACACCTGGACGTTCGCCAACGGCAACTGGACCGAGATCTCCCCCGCGACCTCTCCGCCGGCACGCGACGAGATGGCGTTCGCGTACGACGCCTCGACCAAGTCGGTCGTGATGTTCGGAGGCGAGTCCGACTCCGGGCCCCTTCAGGACACGTGGGTGTTCTCGTCCGGAAGCTGGACCGAGCTCAACCCGAGCGCCGCTCCATCGGCCCGCGAGGGCGGGGCATTCGCCGACGATACCGCGGACGGGTACCTGCTGCTCTTCGGAGGAGACGGTTCGAACGGGTACCTGAACGACACGTGGGAGTTCAACGGCGCGACCTGGGCCAACATCTCCCCGCTCGTCTCTCCCAGTCCCCGGACCTCGGCGGGAATGGCGTTCGACGCCCCCGACGGCAAGGTCGTGCTGTTCGGGGGCGTGACGTCCGCCGGGGCGCTGAACGACACCTGGGAGTATGCGGCCGGGGTGTGGACCCAGCTGCTTCCCTATTCGTCCCCGCCCCCGATCGGGGAGTTCGCGATCCGCTTCACCGAGAGCGGTCTTCCGGCGGGGACCGAGTGGTGGGTGAACGTGACCTCCGGCCCCGCGCTCGGCTCGACCTCGAGCGCGATCCTGTTCAGCGAACCGAACGGGTCGTACTTCTACCAGGTCGCGAGCGCGGACAAGAGCTACTCCTCGGCGGGGGGGACGTTCAACGTGGACGGGGCCGCCGTCGCGCAGGCGGTCGCGTTCACGCCCGTGACCTACGCGGTTTCCCTGACGGAGACGGGCCTGCCCGTGGATACCATGTGGTGGGTCAACCTGACCACGGGGGCGAGCGTGGGGTCCACCAGCGCCACCATCGAGTTCAACGAGATGAATGGCAGCTATGCCTACGCGATCGCGACGGCCGACAAGAGCTACAGCGCGCCCGGTGGGACCCTTACCGTGGACGGCTCGCCCGTGTCGGAGCCCACGTCGTTTTCGCTCGTGCGGTACGAGGTGACCTTCACCGAAAGCGGCTTGCCCTCGGGCACGGCCTGGTGGATCAACCTGACTGCGGGCCCGTCGTTCGGCTCCACGAGCGGAACGGTCGGGTTCCTCCAGGCAAACGGAACCTATGCCTACGCCGTCGCAACCGCCGACAAGAGCTTCTCCTCCTCCGGGGGCACCATCACCGTGGCGGGCAGCGCCGTCTCCCGGGGGACGGCGTTCGAGCCGGTGACCTTCGGCGTGAGCGTGACCGAGAGCGGGCTTCCCTCGGGCACCGAATGGTGGCTCAACCTCACCGACGGATCGACGTTCAGTTCCTCGACCACCGCCGTCGAGTTCGACGAACCGAACGGAACGTACCCGTACACG
>JASHWL010000212.1 GCA_030044105.1 Thermoplasmata archaeon | reverse complement strand
GCGACGGGGCCCGGACGCGCATCGTAGAAGAGCGGAAGCGACTCGAGTCCGTCGTCCGCGGAGGGCGGGGCCTCCACCGGGAAATCCGCGTCGGCCGGGAACGGGACCTCCGCCCCGACCCGCGCGCGGACCTCCTCCTCCTCCCGCCATCGCCCCTCGTCGGCGAGCTGACGGGCGAGGCGGGCCCGGCGCCGGGTGGCCTCGTCGATCCGGCGGGCGGTGGACGGTTCGACCCGCTCCCGCACCGCGGCGACCTCGGTCGCGAGCCCGTGCACCGGACCGGTCGGGCCGTCCCGCCATCCCCGCAGGGGGCCGAGCTCGAGCCCGGGGCAGGAGAGCACCAGGCTGGCCTGCAGCCGGGTCCCGAGATGCACGGTGACCGGGAACTCGCGGCACGGCGCCGGACGCGCCGTGTGCACGCCGCAGCGACGGTCCCGCAGGAACTGACAGGCGCCGCCGTCCGGTCGCGCCGAGAGGAACTCGGCGGCGTCGTGGGCGACGATCTGGGTCGCGGGAGCGATGCGGAGGAGCGCCGGCTTCTCGCGCGCCCGCAGGCGCGGCTCCGCGTAGCAGCACAGTCCGCAATCGTCCCGGCAGGCGAAGTCGAAGCCCCGCAGCAGCTCGATGTTGACGGTGGGGAGTCCTCCCCGCGTCGCGGCGGCCCCGACCACGGCCGCCGGATTCGCAGAGCGTAATAACGCCGAGGTCGTGCGCCGCCCCGATGGTGCTCGTGGCGAAGGACATCATGGACCCCGATGTGCTGACCGTGGACGAGGGGACCGACGCGCTCGCCTGCGCCCGCGCCATGGCGGCCCGCCACAAGGGCTACGCCGTGCTCACCCGGCAGGGCGCGATCGCCGGGATCGTGACCGAGTGGGACTTCCTCGCGAAGGTCGTGGCCGAGGAGCGCGACCCGGCCCAGGTGCCGGTGCGGACCATCGCGACCGCCCAGGTCGACTCCTGCGCCCCGAACACCCCGACGGACGTCGTGGTCGCGACGATGGCCGAGAAGGGGATCCGCCGCATGGTCGTGCGCTCCGGGGACCGGGTGGTCGGGGTGATCACCTCGCGCAACGTCCTCGCGAACTTCCGGGCGTACGTGGACCGCGTGTCGTCCGAGATCGCCGGATACCAGTCACCGGTCTAGCGCCGTGCGCGGACCGCACCCGGACTCCGCGCGGCGGCGGGGTCGGCGATGAAGTACAAGTGGCTCGTGCTCTCGAACACGACCGTCGCGACGCTGATGGCGTCGATCGACTCGAACATCGTGCTGATCTCGCTCCCGACGATCGGGCGGGAGCTGCCGGGCACGACGGCGACCACGCTCCTCTGGATCCTCCTCGGCTACTCCCTGCTCACCGCGGTGCTCCTGCTGAACTTCGGGCGCCTCTCCGACATGTTCGGCCGCGTGCGGCTCTACATCCTCGGCTTCGCGGTCTTCACCGTCGGCTCCCTGCTGTGCGGCCTCTCCCAGACCGGGACCGAGCTCGTGGGGTTCCGGCTGGTGCAGGCGGTCGGCGCCGGCTTCCTCTTCTCCAACTCCGCGGCGATCATCACCGACGCGTTCCCGCCGAACGAGCGGGGCCGCGCGCTCGGGATCAACCAGGTCTCCATCGTGGTCGGCTCGGTCTCGGGCCTGGTGCTCGGCGGGATCATCACGACGACCCTCGACTGGCGGTGGATCTTCTTCGTCAACGTGCCGATCGGGATCATCGCGACCCTGCGCGCCCGCGCGGACCTGAAGGAGCTCGCGTCGCCCGAGGACCAGCACCACATCGACTGGCTCGGCAACACGCTGTTCGCGCTCGGCCTGACGCTGATCCTCCTCGGCGTGACCCTGGGCGCGCTCGGGGACCTCGATCTCGCCGGATCGGTCGCGTTCCTCGTCGTGGGCTTCGCGGGGCTCGCGGCGTTCGTGCTGGTGGAGGCCAAGGTCCGGTTCCCCATGCTCGATCTGTCGCTGTTCCGCATCCGGATCTTCGCGAGCACGACGAGCGCGATCCTGCTGAACCAGCTCGCGCGCGGCGCGTTCGTCTTCGTGCTCGTGTTCTATCTGCAGGGACCGCCGCGCTACCTCAGCCCGTTCACGGCGGGGCTCTTCCTCATCCCGGTGTCGGCGGCGCTCGCGACCGCGGGCCCCCTCGCCGGCTGGCTCTCGGACCGCTACGGCCCGCGCTGGTTCGCCATCGGCGGCGTCCTGGTCGCCGCGAGCGGGTTCCTCTGGCTCTCGACGATCGGCCCCAGCGAGTCGTTCCTCCAGCTCACGCCGCCCCTCCTGCTGGTCGGCACCGGGATGGGCCTGTTCGCGTCGCCCAACCGGGCCACGATGATGACCTCCGTGCCGCCGGATCGGCGCGGGGTCGCGTCGGGCGTGGGGACGACGTTCCTCAACACCGGCGCGACCGTGAGCCTCGGCATCACGCTGCTCATCATGTCCGCGGTGGTCCCGCGCGCGGCGCTCGAGACGATCCTGACCGGGGGCTCCCTCCACGGCGGGAGCGCGGTGTTCGCCGCCGGCTTCCTGACCTCGATCCACACGATCTTCCTCGTGTCGGCGGCCGTGATCCTCTGCTCGCTCATCCCGCTCGTCCTGCAGGGACGGCGGGCGCCGGTGCCCGTCGAGGTACCGGCGGCCGAGGGCGACTGAGGGGCGCCGTCAGGCGCGCGGGGCGAGCGCCCGGCGCGCCAGCAGCGTCGCGAGGACGAACATCGCGGCCGCCCAGCCGAGCAGCCCGAGCAGGTAGACGGCGGGCCCGTACGGATAGTGCGCGGTGGCCCCGGCGAACATGTTCTCGCGGAGCACGTTGACGGCCAGCGTGATGGGGTTGTACGAGGCGACGTGCTGGAACCAGAGCGGCATCGTGCCCCAGGGGTAGAGCGCCGCCGAGGTGAGCAGGACGGGCAGGTTGATCGCGTTCACGACCGCGAAGTACGACTGGGGCTGCTCGATCGTGAACCCGATCGCGAGGAAGAGCGAGGCGAACATCGCCGAGAGGACGACGACCGCGACGACGATCTCGGCCCACCCGAGGACGGAGAACGCCGCCGTGACCTTGAGCCCGCTCAGGCCGAGGTCCCCGAGACCGGCCGCGAGGGCGAGCACGAGGAACGCGAGTCCGATCGGCTGGATCATGCCCGCGATCAGGCGTGAGCCGAAGATCTCGGTCGCGGTCGCGGGGGAGGCGGCGACCCGCTTCAGGATGCCGAACAGGCGGTCGAAGATCACGTTCGCCCCGATGAACAGCGTCGCGGTGACCGCGACGAAGCCGGCCATCCCCGCCGAGAAGTAGGAGAAGTAGGTCGGCGCGCCGCGGAGCACGATCTCGAGCGCCGCCTGCCCGCCCGGCTCGTTCGTGAAGAGCGCGCCGATGTTGAACGCCTGCCCGAACAAGAGGAGGTAGAGGATGGGCAGCAGCAGGCTCGTGATGATCGCCTGCGGGTT
>JASHWL010000035.1 GCA_030044105.1 Thermoplasmata archaeon | reverse complement strand
GAGCTCGGCCTTCGCCTGCTCCACGATGCGGTGGATCGGCTCGCTGGGCGAGAGGTGGCCGGGCGTGACGCCGTACTGCTCGGCGATCCGGATCACCTCGCGCCGCATGCGGCCGAAGTCGTGGTGCGACAGGACCAGCGTCCCGTCGAGGTCGAAGACGACCCCGAGCAGCGGCTCGAGGAAGTGCGGTTCGATGTCGCGGGGCGCCATCTCCCCGACCCCGCACGCGCCCGGGGGGCACGTAAGCGTTTGCCTCCAGCGGCACGCGGGGTCAGGTCGGCGGGTGGAAGGCGATCCCGTACCAGGTCCGGCGCTCGCGGTCGAAGGTGACGCCGCACTGATAGCAGAAGAAGATCCGGACCGGCGGCTCCTTCGGTTCGTGCTCCATCGCGATCCCGCAGGCCGGGCAGCACAGTTTCGCCTCGACCTCGGGCATCCCGTGCCAGGCGTCCCGCCGGCGATCGTAGACGATCCCGTGGTGGGGGCAGAGGTACATCGGATACGGGACCGAAGGGCTCGCGGGTCCGGTCATCGCGCGGCCGCAGACCGGACAGAACATCCCGAGCGAACCAGGGACGCGGTGCGCGATGAAGCTGCCGTCCGTCGCGCTAGGTCGCGGCCCGGGGGCGCTCCAGCGTGACCACCGACTCCCGGAGCACGAACGAGCGGCGCTGGCCGCTGCGCCGGCGACGCGCGACGTCGACGGAGACCACGCGGTATCCGAGCGAGGCCCCGATCCGAGCCGTCAGGAGGTCGCCCGGTACGTACGTGCCGGCCAGCAGCGAATCCCCCACGACCAGCACGAAGCGGCCGCCGGGCCGCAGGGCCTCCCGGACCTGGCGGAGGACCGGCACGAGGTCCGCGAAGTAGCGGTGGACCACCGCATGCACGTCGTCTCTCCGATAGGAACCCTGGCGTGCGACGTTCCCGCGGATGCGGTCGAGGATCTCCGCGAGCCAGGGGTCGGGCAGGTCGGCGAGCCCGCGGTAGGCGACCGTCTCGCGGCGCGGGAGGTTGTCGCAGGCGACCTGCGCGCGCCGGATCGCCGCCAGATCGGCGTACGACCGCGCGTAGCCGAGCCAGGCGAGGTCGATCTTGTAGTTCATCACGTAGTCCATGCCGTTCACGTAGGGCGGGCTCGTGACCGCGAGCGCGACGGAACCGGAGGGCCACGCGGCGGTCCGGGCGTCCTCGGTCCGGACCGTCGCGGGCGGTCCCCAGCGCTCGGACGCGTCGCGGAGGCCGGCGAGGTCGGCCCGCATCTCCGCCACCGCCTGATCGAACAGGTCGAACGCGGGGGGGCGCGACCGGTCCGCCCTCCGGTCGTACCCGAGACAGGGCGACCGGTGGAGCCGACTCGAGGGAACGAGGATCCGTCCGAACGCCACGCGGACCGCGTCGGACGCCGGTGACCCTTCGGGAGGCAGCGCGTCGCGCAGGCGCGTGAGATCCCGACGGTGGGCGGCGTCGAACTGGCGGCGGGTCTCGCGCAGGAACGGCAGCGGTCCGGCGCGGGCCCGCCGCGCGCGCGCCCGGACCCGGTCGGCCGCGTTCGCGAGCGCCGAGGGATCGAGATCGAACCCGGTCTTCACGCGCGCCGCGAGGGCGGCCGGCGCGAGGAGCTCGGTCCCGAGACCGCGCGCCCCGTACCGTCGGGCCTCGACGAGCGTGGTGCCGCTGCCCGCGAACGGATCGAGCACGGATGCGCCTCGAGGCACCGCCGCCGCCTCGAGCACCGAGCGCACGAAGTCGGCGGAGTAGCCCTGCACATAGGGCCACCAGCGGTGGACCGGGAGGTCCTCGTTCGCCCGGAACGTGATCGGCCCCGCGATCGTCCCGAGCGCCACCCCGTTCTCGCGCTCGAACCGCTCGACGTATTCCGCCGGGTCGACGAAATCGTCGACCCGGTCCAGATGCTCGAAGTCCCGCAGGACGTACAGCCCGCGGCCCATGCGGAGCACGTCGCCCCGGCGCGCGAGGTCCCCGAGCGTGGCGGCGACGTGCTCCGGCGCGCGGTCGAGACGGGCCGCGAGCTGTCGCGCCGTCACTCCGACGGCGCCGGACGCCCCGAGCGCCGCGCGCACCTCGTCGCCGAGGTCGGTCGAGGGCGTCGCCGGCACGCGGGCGGTAGGGAGCGAGGACTAAGAGCGTGCGCCCCCGGGGCCGGGCAGCGAGGTCGGTTGCCACGGCCAGCGGCGCTCCTTCAGCGTCGTCTCGATCGAGCGGCGGAGGCGACGCCGCTGGGCCCGGATCGCGAGGCCCCAGTCGGTCGCGGCCAGCCCGGTCCCGATCCCCTCCAGGACCAGGTCGAGGTCGTGCAGCCGTCCCAGCTGCCCTTGGAGGCGCCGGACCGCGGGCGGGGGCGTGCCGGGCACGTCCGGGTCGAGGCGGCCGCGCAGCTCGTCGAGATGGCGCAGGCGCCGCATCTGGATGCGGAGGCGGTGCAGCCGGGTGACGCTCCCCTTGCGGCGCGCCCGCCGGTGCGCGAGCCGGACCCGCTCGGCCCGTTCCAGCTCCTCGGCCGACAACAGGTGGCCCACGTCGACCGGACGATCGGTCCGCGGCGTCAGGGTCAGGGTCGCGGCGATCTGCTCGAAGAGGTGACCGTCGCGCTCCGACCGGAGGAAGACGCGGAGCAGTTCCCGGCCCGTCCGCGCGTCGTCCCGCCACCGGGCGCGGAGGCGGGCGACCGCGGCCGCATCCTCGCGCCGCGGCTTCGGGAGCCCGTCGCCCTCCAGGAGCTCGAGCATCACGTCCCGGTCCCGGACGCGGCCCACCAGGCGCGCGAGCCGGCCGAGGCGGCGCTCGAGGGGTTTCAGCAGCGCGCGGTCGGTGGGTCGGAGGACCCGGGACCAGAGCCCGAGGGCGTGCCGCAGCCGCCGCATCGAGCGGTGGAGCTCGTGCAGGCTCTCCGGCGTGGGGTGCGGCCGCGCGATGATCTCGTCGATCTCCCGCGTGACGCCCGCGAGGGCGCCGCGGATCTCGGCGGCCAGCGCCCGAAGCCCCGACGTCGTCGCGCCCCGGGCCAGACGGAATCCCCCGCGGCCGCGAACGCCGCCGGACTATGTAGTCTAGGAGGGGGCCCCATAGGTCCCCGGCGAGGCCGCCGTGCAGTTCTAGTAGGACCCCCTCCTGCGGGACGCATGGACCGGAACCGGGGCGCGCAGCTCGAGCGCTCCGGGACCCTCGACCGCGCGCGCATGAAGCGACGGCTCGGCGTGATCGACGTCGGATCGAACACGGCCCGGTTCGTCGCGTTCGAGGCGTCCGCCTCGGGCTGCGTGCGGCCGATCTACGAGACGAAGGAGTCGCCCCGCCTCGGGCTCGGCGTGCGGGCCGACGGTCGCCTCGCGCCGGAGGCGGTCGCGCGCGGGGTCACCGCGGTCGGCCGGTTCGCCCGGACGATCCGCGCGCTCGGGCTCTCCCAGACGCTCGCGGTCGCGACCAGCGCCGTGCGCGACGCCCCGAACGGCCCCGAGTTCGTGCGCCAGGTCGACCGGGCGACCGGGGTCCTCCTGCGGGTCATCTCGGGGGCCGAGGAGGCGCGGTACGCCTACCTCGGTGTGGCGAGCGCCTGGGAGCTCGACCGCGATCTCATCAGCGACCTGGGGGGCGGCTCGATGCAGCTCGCCGAGACCCGGCACGGGCAGCTCGGGCACTCCGTCAGCGTGCCGCTCGGCGCGCTCCGGCTCTCCCAGCGCTACTTCGACCACGATCCGCCGAAGCGCAAGGAGGTCGACGAGCTGCGCGCCTACGTCCGGGAGACGCTCGGGTCGGTCTTCGAGGCGTTCGGGAACCACCGGTACCGGGTGTTCGGCGTGGGCGGGACCGTGCGGTCCCTCGCGCGGGCCGCGATCGAGCTCCGCGACTATCCGATCGAGCGGGTGCACGGCTACCCGCTCTGGGACCACGATCTCGAGTCGCTGGACGAGCTCCTGGGGGAGATGCCCGCCGCGAAGCGCCGCGCGGTCCCGGGGATCGGGGCGGACCGGGCGGATGTCGTCGTCGCGGGGCTCGTGGTCCTGCGGGAGCTCCTGCGGGCCACCGGCGGCGACCGCATCACGGTCGCCGGCATCGGCATCCGCGAGGGCATCGCGCTCGAGGCGATCGGGGCCACGCTGCCGGCTCCCGCGGAGGTCCTCGCGGAGCGCTCGGCCGCGGCCGCCGCGGAGTCGTTCGCCTTCGACTTCCACCACGGCCAGGAGGTCGCCGACACGGCGATGGCCCTCTTCGCGCTCCTGAAGGAGCGGTTCGAGTGGGGACGGAGCGAGGGGCTCGCGCTCCGGGTCGCCGGCTGGATGCACGACGCGGGGACCGCGATCGACCTCTGGCGCCACGCGAACCACTCGGCCTACCTCATCCAGAACTACCCGATCTGGGGCCTCGATCAGCGCGAGGTCCTGCTCGCCGCGATGGCGGCGCGGACCCACGAGGGCGCCGACCTCCCCTCCGACTGGCGGAAGGGGTACCTGCCGATCGTCCGCGCGGAGGACCTGGAGACCGCCCGCCGCCTGGGGGGGCTCCTCGAGGTCGCCGAGCTGACCGCGGCGGCGCATCCCCGGTTCACCGCGAACGGACCGGCCTCGACCGTGACGCTGACGTTATCTCCCTCCTCCCGCAGCGCGCTCGACGAGGCGTGGGAGGAGAAGGTCCGCAAGACGCTCCCCCGGGTCCTCGAGACGGAGGTGAAGGTCCGCGATAGCTAGCGAGGCCAGCCCGACCCACGGGTTCCCGGGCCGGCTGTTCGTCTTCGAGGGCCTCGACGGGAGCGGGAAGTCGACGCAGGCCGCGCTCCTCGGGAAGTGGCTGCAGGCGCGCGGCTACCGGGTGTTCTTCACCGAGTGGAACTCCTCGGAGCTCACGAGCGAGGTGATCCGGCGCGGCAAGAAGAAGAACCTCCTCACGCCGACGACGTTCTCGCTGCTCCATGCCACCGATTTCGCGGACCGGTTCGAGCGCAAGATCCTGCCGCCGCTCCGCGCCGGCTACGTGGTCGTCTGCGATCGCTACGCCTACACCGCGTTCGTCCGGGACGCCGCGCGCGGCTGCGACCCGCAGTGGGTCCGGAACATCTACTCCTTCGCCCCGCGGCCGGACCGGGTCTTCTACTTCCGCGTGCCCGTCGCCGTCACGCTGCAGCGGAAGATCGCCTCCCGGCTCAAGATCAACTACTACGAGGCCGGGATGGACCTCGGCCTCTCCGACGACCTCCACGAGAGCTACGAGCGGTTCCAGAGCCGGCTGAAGCGCGAGTACGAGCGGATCTCGCGGACGGATGGGTTCGTGGTGATCGACTCGACCCGCACGGTCGAGCAGATCCAGAACGAGCTGCGGGGCCACGTCGAGCCGATCTTGAAGGACTTCCCGACGGGAGAGCGGTTGCTCCATGACGGTTAGGACGTACGGGACCCCGCTCCCGGGCCTCGCCGAGGGGCTGCCGACCACCGGCCGGCTCATCGTCGTCGAGGGGGCGGACGGCTCCGGCCGCTCGACCGAGGTGATGATGCTGAAGGAGTGGCTCGAGATCGAGGGCCACGCCGTGGTCGACACCGGGCTCCGCCGGTCGACGCTGGTCGCGGAGGAGATCGACCACGCGAAGCAGGGCCACACGCTCGGCGCGACCACGATGGCGCTCCTCTACGCGGTCGACTTCGCCGACCAGCTCGAGAACAAGATCGTGCCGGCGCTCGCGGCCGGCAGCACGGTCCTCGCCGACCGCTACGTCTACACGCTCATGGCCCGCGCCGTCGTCCGGGGCGCCTCCCGGGACTGGGCCCGGCGCCTCTACGGCTTCGCGCTGGTCCCGGACCTCGTCGTCTTCCTGGACGCGCGGCCCGAGATCCTGCTGCACCGCGCGATCTCGAAGTACGGATCGCTCGACTACTGGGAGAGCGGGATGGACCTCTCGCTCTCGCGCGACCTGTTCGAGAGCTTCTTCCTCTACCAGGACAAGCTCTCGAAGGAGTTCGAGTGGGTCGGCACCGAGTACGGGTTCCACCGCGTCGACGCGAACCGGAACCCGGAGCAGGTCCACGCCGACGTGCGGGCGCTGGTGGGGCCCCTCTACCGGCGTGGGGGAGCGCCCCGCCCCCCGGGCGCGCGCCGTCCCGGCGTCAGTCGCGCAGCTCCGCCAGCTGCTTCCGCGTGAGCAGCCAGAGGAGCCGACCGCTCCCCGGCCGGACCGAGGCCGGGAACTCGAGCGCGGCCGCTCCGGCTTTGGTGAGGCGGGCGACGGCAGCCCCCTCGCCCGTGAGCGCGAGCCCGATGAGCTCCGAGAGCACCGGGTCGTGGCCGACGAGGACGGCGGTCTCGTGGACCGCGAGCTCCCGGCGGACGCGCGCGAGGATCGGCGGCGCCGGCCGATCGATGTCGAGCTCGGGCCAGGTGGCCACCCGGCGGGCAGGCCGGACGGCCTGCCCCACGATCTCGGCCGTGCGCTGGGAACGGGCCGCCGGACCCGACGCGAGGTGATCCACCCCGTCCAGGAGCCCGACCAGCCCGCGCGCGGCGCGCCGGGTCTGCGCGGTCCCCCGGGTCGAGAGCGGCCGATCTCGGTCCTCGGGCCAGCGCGTCGGATCGCGATCTTCGGCCGGACCGTGGCGGAGGAGAACGACCGTCACACGCCGGGCCCCGTCGTCGACCATCCGCCTCCCCGAGTCGGGGCGTCTCAGTCGGACCGGGAGAAAGCCGTTCGCCTCGAGTCGCTCAGCGCGCGCGGGCCGCGGCGGGGCCTCCGCTCGGGATCCCCGGCTCGTCGTACGCGACCGGGATCGCGCGGTCGAGCGCCACCTGGGCGAGGTCCTGCGCGTAGGCGATGGTCCGGCCGATCGACTCGAGGATGCGGGCGACCGCAGCCGCGGTCGCCGGCGGCATCGCCCCGCCCCCGACCGCCGGCAGCAGCCGGTCCGCGAGCGAGTGGCCCGAGGCGATCAGCGCCTCGCCGAGGTCGAGGAGGTCGTTCGCGGTCGCGTCATCGGTCGCGCGGAGGACGCCTTCGAGGTGGACCATCGCCTGTCCGTGGAACTGCTGGAGCGAGGTGAGCGGTCCCGAACCGCTCGGGAGCTCTCCGAGCCGGCGACCGTACTCGCCGAGGCGGGTCGCGTGGTCGGCGATCCGCTCGAGGCTCCGGGCGATCGTCCAGGGGCCGAGGAGCGCCGCGCCGCTCCCCTCGATCCCGAGTCGATGGGCCGCGAGCCGCTGCACGTACCACGCCTCCCGGTCGATCTCGTCGTCCCGGCGCTCCCAGAAGTCGTCGTCCCCGAGGGGCAGCTGCGACCAGCTGGCGACCGCCTCGCGGTGGAACTCGACCACGATCCGGCCCATCCGCGCGAGCCGCTGGGCGAGCGGAACAGGGCTCTCGTAGGCGAGGTCCTTCAGGCGGATCTTCCCCTCGTCGTCCCAGACGATCTCGGGCTGCCGGGTCCGGCGGCAGAACGACTGTACGACCTCCCGGGTACCCGAGGAGATGCGGGGCGACTCGGCGATCACGAACTCCCGGGCCCCGCCGAGGTAGGCTCCGAGGAGGCGTCGGAACAGGTGCTCGGGGAGCTCCCCGCGCCGGACCGGGATCGTCGCGATCGGGGGCTGGCCGAGCACGATCGCGCCGTAGGGCGGGGCGATCCGCACGATCGGGGCGGCCAGACGTTCGGCCTCGGCCCCGGATCGCCGGGGCGGACGCGCGGCAGGTCGTTCGGGGGCGGCTCGACCTCCGCGGCCGCGCGTCACCGCGCGTCCGGGGTTCCGCCCCTCCTTCGGGTGTGGGGACATGGAGAAAGCAAGGGCGCGAGCCGAATATATAGAATATCGATTTAGACTATAGCCAACACCATAGTCCCCCGTGGGCCGCGGGGCCCTACCGGTTGATCTCGACCAGGAGGACCCAGCTGCTCAGGCCGGTGATCACGTAGGAGAGCAGCATCGCGGGCACGAGGGCGGTCAATCCGACTCCGCCGAAGGCGACGAGCCCCGCCCCGGCCACGACGTACAGGCTCCCCGCCAGGAGCGTCATGCCCATCTCGATGTGCCGGAACCAGTGGCGGTACTGGGGCGTCGTGCGGCGGAGCACGCGGTGGACGAGCGCGACCAGGACCCCGAGGACGGCCGCGCCGATGCCGAGGATCGCGAGGCCGAGGTAGCCCGGGTTCGCGCCCGGGACCAGCGTGAGCGACGCGACGATCAGGACGGTCACGAGGAGGATCAGCGCCTGCATCGCCCGGTCCGGCAGGACCGGGAACTGCAGGATGCGGGTCATGTTGATCGACAGCCCGACGAAGAGGAGCCCCGCCAGCGCGGCGGAGGCCCCGACCTGGGCGACGAAGAAGTTGTCCCACGCGCTCACGAGGGCCGCCCGCGGCGGTATCGGCGCCGTGCCAAAGCCGTTTCGCGACGGTCGGCCCGCTCAGAGCCAGCCGACGTGGCGGAGCAGCGTCGCCGCCGCGAACCCGATCGAGCCGCCCGAGATCGGACCGAGGCCCCAGCCGACCAGGATGCCCCGGACCGCGCGCCACTCGACGACGCGGCGCCCTCGCGCGAGCCCCGCGCCCAGCATCCCACCGATCAGGGCCTGGTTCATCGAGGTGAACTGACCGAACGCGACCGAGACCAGGATCACGGTCGCCTGCGCCAGCTGGGCCCCGATCGCCATCGTCGGATCGAGCTTCACGATGTCGAACGCGACCCGCTTCAGGAGCGGGCGGCCCCAGGTGAGGACCCCCAGCGCGAGCCCGATGCCCCCGATGAGCCCCGCCAGCGCGAGCCCGAAGAGCCCGGTCATGACGAGCGGGCCGGAGGCGTTCGAGACGTCGTTCGCCCCCATCGCGAACGACGCGGCGGCCCCGACCCCGACCAGGGTCGCGGCCACGGCGCCCGTGCGCGCTCCCGGGCGTCGGGTCGGGTCGCCCGGCGCGTCGAACGCGCGCACGAAGAGAAAGCCGAGCCCGAACGCCGCGAAGGGGGCCGCCGCCCACACGACCAGCAGCAGCTCGATGGTCGTCCAGTGGACCGGGAGCCCGAGGGCCAGCCCGACCCCGACGACCGAGAAGGTGAACAGCTGGATCGTGGAGGTCGGCAGGGCCACGAAGTTGTACGCCGCGGTCAGACCGAACGCGACGGCGAGGATCGCGGCCGCGGTCGGGACGTCGACCGCGCCCCCGCCGAGGATCCCGTGGCCGACGGTCGCCTCGACCCGGCCGCTCGCCACGAGCGCCCCCACGAGCGCGAGCGGCGCCATGAGCAGGAGCGCCCGATCGATCCGGATCGCGCCGGCGGCGTACGGCATCCCCATGCACGCGCCGGTGTAGTGCGCCCCGATGCTCCACGCGAACGCGATCGCGAGCGCGACCAGTACCCACTCGACCAGCGATCCGTCCACCGGGCCGTTCCCTCCGCCGCCGTCTACATCCGCGCGAACACCGCGCCCCAGTTCGGGCGAGTCCCGTCCCGGTCGCGGAAACCGTACGCCCGGGCGAGGGTCCAGCTTCCGATCACCCGGCCCGATCGAGCGGCGACGGCCGGGTCCGCCGCCAGAGCGACCACGCCTCGGCCAAGGTAGTACGGGGTCTCCGAGGCGGCGAAGTGGCGGGAGCTCCCGATCGCGTCGCGCCAGTTTTCCTCCCGAACACCGAACTTGTCGAGCATGTACTCCGACCGGAGGAAGCCGGGGGTCACCGCGATGGCGGCCATCCGTCGCAGGCCGGCCGCCCGGAGCTCCGCGGCGTAGGCGACCGCGAGCCGGATCACCGTCGACTTCACCAGGTCGTAGTAGAAGCTTCCGCGGTAGTCAGTATGGGCCCCGTCCGTGACCTCGATCAGGAGCCCGCGGCGCCGCGCGACCATGAGGGGCACCAGGAACCGGCTCGTGAGGATGTGCGAGAACACCGCGCGCTCGATCATCGTCCGCCCCTTCTCCCACGACATCTTCCACGGAGGGAGGCCCCACTCCGTGAGCTCCTCGCCTCCCCACACGTCGTTGACGAGAACGTCCAGGCGCCCGTGCTCGGCTCGTCGGAGGCGCGCCGCGAGTCGGCGCACCTCGTCCGGCTCGGTGTGATCGACGCGGATCGCGACGGCGCGGCCCCCGAAGGCCCGGATCATCTCGGCCGTCTCCTCGAGGGTCTCGGGCCGACCGGGCGTCGCCGGATGGCCCCGAACGCTCCGACCTGTGGCGTAGACCTTCGCGCCCGCGAGGCCGAGCGAGACCGCGATCGCGCGCCCCGCCCCTCGGGTGGCGCCGGCGACGAGCACGACCCGACCCCGGAGGGGCCGCGCCCGCGCGGGCTCCCAGTCCTGGTCCGGCGGACGGGAGACCGGACCCGTTCCGCGGCCCCTCGGGGTCCCGCTCATGGCACGAGCTCCCCGCCGCGAACGCACAGATGCCCGTCGACCCGGAGGTCGCCTCCGCGCAAGAGGAGCCATCCCCACCAGTCCGCGCGCGTCGACCCGCCGACGTGCGCGTTGCGTCCGATCTGCAGGGTCATGGTCCCGGCCTCTTGGTCGAGGAGCAGGGGGACCATGGAGATCCGGTCGTTGAGGCCGATCGACAGCACCCCGGGCCGGTCCCGCCCGGCCCCGGCGCGCTCGTAGCTCTGGGCGAACAGCTCCTGTCCGCGCTCGTACGCGAAGCGGGTGAGCCGTCCCGCCGCGAACGTCCAGCGACCCCCGACGAACTCCCCGACGGTGTCCGAGAGGCCGACGGAGCTCGCGACATTCGACCGGAAGAAGCCGTCGGCGGTCCGCTCGTCGAGGGCGACGTTCACGACGCCCGCGGGGATCGTCGCGATCGACCACCGTGCGGGGCTCGTGGGGCGCTCGACGATCCCGTCGACGAGCTCCGGGCGCCGCCCGCGGAGCCCGAGACGCAACCGGGTCCCGTTGGGGTGGGTGATCTCGACCGAGCGTCCGGCCCGGAGGCGCCGGACGAGCCGCGTCCCTCGACGCCGCAGTTCCCGGGGGTCCACGGCGGAGGACTCGACCACCTCGTCCCGCCACCGCTCCACGTCGACCGCGTACATGCGCGCGGACGCATCGGAAACCCGCCCGAGCGCCATCTGCACCGCCCGGACCCGGGCCCGCGCGGCGGTCGCGAACAGGGCATCGTCGTACCGGCGGAGGCGGTCGCGCGTCGGGAACGGGAGCGCGTGGAATCGCTCGCGGTCGCTGGGGCCGAAGAACGACACGAGCGCATCCGAGCGTTCCACCGCGGCGCGCACGTGGGCGCCCGCCCGGGCCAGGTGATCGGCGGACGTCTCCCGGACCGCGGCCCAGTAGGTCGGTTCGTCCCGGAGGAGGAGGAGCGGCCGGGCCCCGATCCGCCACGCCTCGAGCGTGACCGCGTTCGCCGCCTCGATCGTCCCGCTCCAGCTCTCGATCGTGACGAGCTCGCCCGCGCGCAGCCGAAGGCACCTCCGCAGCACCACCCGCGCCATCTCCCGGTAGCGGGGGTCCGGGGGGCGATCCCCGAGGGCCCGGAACGGGGACTTGAACCCGGGGTGACCGGTGGCGCTCAGCTCGTACCGGAGGCTCGGCGCGGCGGCGCCGCGGTCGAGCTCGGCGGCCGACGCCGTCCACTCGAACGGCGCGCCCCCGGGCCGGTAGGCGGCCAGGAATCGGCCGATCGACCCCGCGGTCTCCCCGCGTCCCGGTCGCGGGCCGGCCCCGGAGCTCCTCCGACCGCTGAGCTCGAGCGCGCGGAGCGTCCGCTCGCTCCATCGGCGCTCGTCGACGAACCACCGGAGCCGGAGGTTCGGCCGTCCGCGGGTCCAGCGGAGCAGCGTCGCCTCGTGTTCGAGACCGGGAGCGTGCAGATACACCTCCGCCGCCCGCTCCGGGCCGAGCGCTCGGCCGATCCCCGCGAGAAACCGTATCATCCGACGCGACCGGATCGGGAGAGCGGCGCCGGCGGCGCCGGAGCCGGGGCTTGGCGCCCAGGAGGGCGGCGGGTCCGGGACCTCGGGGTCGCGCTCCGCCCCGGTCCAGGAGCGTCCGCCCGGCTCGGGGCCGAGGAGGAACCCCGACGCCTGGTCCTCGGCATGGAGGTAGAGTCCCGCGGGGGCGCGCGGGACCAGCGGGAACCTCGGGTCGGGTCGGAGCGGCACCTGAGCGACGGACCCCCGGTCCACCCCGAATCGCTGCCAGACCCGGCGGACGGTGGTGTGGCTGACCCCGAACCGGGCCGCGAGCTCACGCGTGCTCGCCCGACCGTCGCCCGATCCGTCCCGGCCCGTCCTCAGGAGCTCCCGCACGGTACGTTCGGGCACGGCGCCCGCCCGAGGAGCGAGGCGGGAGGCGGACTCCACGGCCGGGAGTCGCTGGACCACGAACCGGGCCCGCCAGCGCGCCACCGTACGCCGATGGATCCTAAGCCGCGCGGCGATCTCCTCGTCCCTCGCCCCGCCCGCGGCGGCCAGGACGATCCGCGCTCGAACCGCCCGGACATCGCCGCGCGACGGCCGGCCCGCCCAGCGCTCGAGCGCGACCCGTTCCTCGGGGCTCAACGAGACCGTCGGGGCCACGCGCACGTGCACGGGACCGCGCCGTGCGCTATAGCGGGCACCCTCTCCGCGGTTCCGGATAAGTCACACGTTTCATGTTCCAGCGTTGCCAGCCTTGTATACCGCCCGGGCGATGGACCGACCATGTCCGCCCCGCGAACCTCTCGCACGCCCCGCGCGAAGCACCCGACGAGCCCGCAGGAGATCGCCCCCGGCGTCTTCCTCGGCGGTTGGAAGGACGCCGTCCGATTCGAGGGCGCGCGGTTCTGCGTGCTCGACGAGGCCCCGGACGACCTGCCGCCGTCGAAGCACATCCCGGTCTACGACGGGGCGGGCGACCGGCCGAACGTCGAGAACCTCGATCGGCTCGCGCGCGACGTCCGCTCGGCCCGCGACGCGGGGCGGCCGGTCCTCATCTTCTGCGGCCACGGGGTCCGCCGGTCGCCGCTCGGCGCCGCGTGGTACCTGCACCGGTACGAGAAGCTCAGCGTCGACCAGGCCTACGACCGCATCCGCGCGGTCCGTCCCCAGGTCGAGCACGCGCGGGAGTGGATCGGCCACCCCGATCCGCTGGACGCGTGAGTCCCGGGGCGGACCGTGCAGTGGGAGGAGAGCCCCGACGCGGCCTGGGTCCGGGAGCTGTCGGGCGCGAGCGGTCTCCGGGCCGAGGAGGCGATCCGCGAGATCGCGGCGGACCGTCGCCTGTTCGGGGGGATCCAGCGAGCACACCGGGCCGGCGGCCGACCGTCGTACGTCGAGATCGACGCTCCGTTCGAGCTCTACGCGATCGCCCGGCTCCTCCGACCCCGTCACATCGTCGAGGTCGGCGTCTCCTCCGGGGTCTCCTCGGCCTACCTCCTCGCCGCGTGCGCGAGGAACGGCGAGGGCACCCTCCACTCGGTCGACCTCCCCCGGCTCGAGCGGAGCGCGCGTGCGCCCCGCCGCAAGGACACCGCCTCGTGGGTGATCCCGGATGGGCAGAGCTCCGGCTGGGCGGTCCCTCTCGCGCTCCGGGGTCGATGGGACCTTCGGCTCGGCGACAAGCGGGCGGTCGTGCCCCTCCTCGCCGAGGAGCTCCCGGAGGTCGACATGGTCGTCTACGACGTACCCCACAGCGAACGCGACGCGTCGCGGGAGTTCCTCGCGCTGGACCGCCGCCTCATTTCCGGGGCCGCGGTGATCGCCGATCACGGTCCCGGCGGGGGTTGCTGCGGCCCGCTCGCGACGTGGGCGAGGCGCCGAGCCTCCGCGGCGGTACGTTGCCAGGACCTGGGACTGTTCGGGTTCCGCGCGGGACGCCCGCGGCGGACGGGGCGTACGGCGGCCGACTAGCGGCCGTGGGCCGGGACGGATTCGAACCGCCGATCTCCGCGTTGTAAGCGCGGCGTCCTCACCGCTAGACGACCGGCCCCGGAGCGGTCGAAGGCGCCTCCTCGGTCTTGGCGATGTCGGTCAGGACGCCGACCCGGTGGCGCACGCGTACGGCGAGCCCGTGGGAGAGCTCGGTCATCAGCGGACCGGGCAGGACCGCCTCGCCGACGCCCGCGAGCGCCCCCTCGCGCCGGAGCACCACGCTGTCCCCGATCCGGATCGCCCGGTCCGCCGCGCGCACGCCCGGCGTGAACAGGTCCCCGGTGAGCGGAAGGGCGGGATCGATGTCGACGGGCAGGGGGTGCTCGGCGCTCAGGCGCTCGGCCCCAGCGACGGTGAGGAAGAGGAGCCCCCGCTCCTCGCGGACGGTCGCCAGATCCCGCCGGCCGTCGGTGAGCCGCTGGAACCACGGACGGCCGGCGAGCCGGAGCGGGGAGGCGAGGAGGCGCTCGGCCGTCGTCCGCCCGAACTGCACGCTGGCCAGCTCCGCGAGCTCCTCCCGGACGACCGCGAGCGGACCCCCGGCCACCGACGTCTCGGGAGTCAGGGCCTCCTGAAGCGTCGACCGGAGCGCGGCCAACGCCTCGCTCGAGGTCGTGCGACCGTCCCGAAGCGTCCACCTCGCGCCGGCCCCCAGCTCCGACCGGAGGTAGTCGTACTCGACCGGATCGAGATGCGCGACCACCGAGCGGTAGCTCCCCGCCGCGAGGAGATGACGCACGCCGGCGCGTACCGAGTCGCGCTCGACCTCGCTCCAGTCCCCGGTCACCGGGATGTCGTACTGCCGGGCCGGCGGCACGTCCTCCAGTTCGCGCGGCACCACCCCGATCGGAGAGCTGATCGAGACCACGTGGACACGCTCCGCCGCCCGGAGCTCCTCGAACGCCGAGGCGAACCGGCGGTGCGAGCGGGACATTCGGTACGGCTTGGTCTTCGAGCACGGGACCAACAGCAGCACCGTCTTCGAGCGGGGAGGGCGATACCGTTCCAGCAGCCGGCGCCGGAACCGGTCCATCTCCGGGCGCCGATGGGCGTCCGCGAGGACGTAGGAGCGGATCCCCCCGCCGGTCACCGGGGCGCGCTCCTCGAGCAGGGGGGCCAGCTCCCGGTCGGCGTAGCGGAGCATCTCGGCGACCGCCGGCTCGCTGGTCGTCCGCGACTCCACGAGCTCCCGCAGCCTTCCCTGGCGGATCGCGGCCCGCGTCTCCGCGAGGGCGCGGTGGAAGGCGTCGCAGGTGTGATCGGCGAGCGGGCCGGGCGGATCGGCCGAGCAGGCGGAGCACCGGCACGCGCCCTCCGCCCGCATGGCCGCGAGGTCCGCGGGCCCGAGCACCGGGTCGAAGAACGTGCCGCCGGCGGCTTCGAGGAGGCCCGCGGTCGGGTCGAGGAGGTCGACCCCGAGATACGCGAGCAGCGGCACGCGATGCGGCAGGGCGACGCGCGGTGCCCACAGGACCGGCCGGGCACCGAACCGCTCGCGGATCCCGCGGAGCGCCGCCACGAACGGGGCCCCCTCGTTCCAGAGAGCCCGCGCGTTCCCGAGGAGGATCAGGTCGGGCGAGGGGTCGCCCGGGACCGGCGCCGCGGCGAGCGGTGCATGCACCAGCCACGCCCCTGGGCCCACGGAGATCGGGCCGGCCGGCGGACCCATCACCTCGGGAGCGAGGATCGGGATCCGGAGGTCGAGCTCACCCGCGGGGCCACGGAGGAGCAGGCAGCGCACTCCGGGCTCGGAGGCGCCCTCCTGCAAGGTGAGCGCCCCGGGGGACGCGTCGCGCGTCTCGACGTCCAGGAGGGCCGGCGTCGGGACCGTCAGCGGACCGAGACGGGCCGGTCCCAGCAGGGCCAGCCCCTCCACGAAGTCCGCGCTCCGCGTCACCTTCCCTCGCTCGCGTCGGCGTCGCGCCGGGCTCCGGCCGACCCGCGCCTTGCTGACGGGCGCCGCGAGGCGGCGGACGGGAGATAACGCTCGCGGCCCGCTCGTCCCTCAGCCGAGCCGCAGCACCGGCCCGTAGGGCAGGAACACCGCGAGCGCCACGCCCACGAGATAGATCGCGCCGAGCGCGAAGTGGCGCTCGAACGGGACGCGGCTTGCGGTGGGGCGGCGGAGGAGCTCCCGGTCCGTGAGGGCGGCAAGGACTCCCATCGCCAGGAGGGCGAGGTCGTAGGCGACG